>JBAXTW010000001.1:0-122949 GCA_037129985.1 Pseudanabaena sp. ELA645
ATGATTACTGTCTATTTCTCTCGATTACTTACCCTTTCTTGAAACAGCCCTGCCCTTTACAAGGGGGGTTAGGGGGGATCTCAACGTCTCTAAATTATCCAAAATCACCAATACAGCCTGTTCCCTCAGCGCACTAGTCGCCGCCGCCCCATCGATCAGATTGGTATCCAACACCGTCGCCAACACACTCACCGCATAACTCACAGGATCGACACCCTGAAAATCCGCAAAACTGATAAAACACACCCGCGCAAACATCCCCGTCCGCAACAGCCACCGCCCCGCCTCCTCAGCCAGATAGGTTTTCCCCATCCCCCCAAATCCCGAAATCGTCACCCGCCGAGTCACCCGCACATACGCCCTCTCGATCGCCCACAACTCCCGCGACCTACCCCAAAAACCCGCCTCCTGCACCTCACGCAGATTCGAGCTTTTCTTCTCCCCCCTTTCCAAGGGGGGCTGGGGGGGATCAACCACCTGAAACAACGCCCCATCATTCCCCACCTGATACAAAGCAGGTAAAAACCAATCCTGCACCTTCAAAACCACCCGATCCTTACCCCTTGTGCGATCGCCCCGTTCTTTATTCAAATACAGATCCCGCCGCGCATTTTCCAACGCCTCACCCACACCCTGACCCCGCAGCAAAAAACCATAAAACTTGCCAAACAACTGCCGCGCCGTCACCGCCAACACCGAATATTGCATTGCCAACACTGACGGCATCCCCGCCTGAGTCAACCGCGCCGCCACACTCCCCAAAGCATCATCACCACCCACCGCCGCCGACTGACAAGCCGACAAAATAATCGCGCTCACCCTTTGCCGATGCAGCATATCCCCCAAGGTTTCCGCCGTAATCAGCGCCGATTTGCCATCACCATCCTCAAACAACAAATAGCCCGTATTCGCCGCCGCCGTTGCATCCGCCTTAGTTGCTGCTACAGGATCGCTCAACTTTGCCCGTTCGTGCAACCTACCATCAGGATCGAACGCCCCATGTCCATCAAAATGCACAATATCCACCGCAGGCAAGCGATCGTCTTCTAAGCGATCGATCAACTTATCCAAAGTCGCAGGACGCAAAAATTCTACAGCTACAGACTCACCTAGATCACCGATCGCTTCCAACAATGCTAGCCCTTCAGCCCTCGGATCGAGAAACCCCGCATCACTAGGACGACTGACCACCATCAACACCCGCAATTGTGATTTTGGCTGTACCTTCGCCAACTTGCGACCGCTACCCACACCCGCAAACTTACGCCGAATCGCAATACGTGGATTTTCGTGCAGCAAATATTTCCCCCTCGGATCGCGCAACAATTCCCAAGGCAAAGACAAAATAAGCGGATGCTCTGCCCCAATCGTTAAAACCTTGCCCCGTTCTTCGCCTCTTTGAAAATCAATAAAGATTTCCTTAGCATCGTCATCGCTAAAAAGCGCTTTAAACAAAGCCTTGCCCCACTCAGGCAATTGCGCCTCAATCCTCTCCGCCCTGTGATCGTCCACATCCATCATGTAATGCGCCGCATAGCTCTCCAAATACCATCGCATCTCAGTGCGATCGCTATCATTCACAGGCGCTACAAATTCCAAAGCATCCGTCTCGCGATCGTCGAACTTAATGACAAAGCGATCGCTACTCGTAAACCGCACATTTAGCTCAATCATCAATAAACCTCATCATGAGTACCAATATCGACAAACACCGCCTTGCCATCATCTGTGAAATAAAATATCACCCTTGCATCGTACTCAATACTAAAGCTCCACATATTTTTCATTTTCCCAGAAAGTTTGTGCGTCCTTAATGTTGGTTGAAAAGGATCTTGCTGAAATTGGGCAACCTTTTGCCAAAACCTTGCTTGCAAATCGCTATTTCCTGTAATACGTTTGCGAAAGGCACGCTGAAATGTAGAGCTAAAGGTAACTTCAATCATTAACCTCTACCAATTTTTTCAATTCTTCAATATCAGTCGTGAATATCAGATTGCCGCTTTTTTCCTCAGCCACACTAGCCAGATAATTTTGATATATCTCATCTCGACGCGCCTCAGTAGCACTCGATTTCGTCAAAAATATCGCCTCAACCGTCTCTCCTTCTAGCAGATCAGAAAATGGAACCTCAATCCGCCCATTTTTACCAACCACAACTTCATACTTAAATGCATTCATGATTTCTTCCTGAGTTTTATAAAAGTTATCACTCAACCATCATAGACCGTAGCTCAGCGATCGCTCAAATTGCAAAGCGTCTATACAAGTTCCAAAATTTTATCTTGCTCCCAGACAACCGATTTTTCCATCATTCCAAACTTAGCAAAAGTTTCAGCAGCCCTGAGTGCCATATCCAAACCAACACATAACTTCGCTGGATATATACCTTCTTGTCCGCCAACCACCAACTTTTCATCCATACCTAACTTAAGCGGATCGACAACATAATGAAATACCTCATTGTCAAAGGTTAAATACACCACATACCTCCCCTTACCACCACCAATAGCAAGGTGTGCTTCATCTTCAGTTTCTAAAGTTACTAAAGTCTGTCGATGCCCATCTAGCGACCTAATCGCAACTTCAATTTCAAGCCAATTCTGGGCTGACTTTAACACCAACTTATTGCGATTTTCTTGCCAGTTTTCAGTTGAGAACTTAGAAATAAACATCAAAACCTCACTTTAACTTGATTACATCACAACCGCTAGGGCTAATCACCTCTAACTCTTCCAAGTCTAACTGCTTAGCCATTCCCTTCACACCGCCATTTTGACCACAAGGTCTACACAAATCCCGATCAACTATTAATCTAGCTCGACCACCTCTAATCCCAGCATCAAATGCTTGTTGCATAACATCAGCCTCAGCATGGGTTTTACTAATCGGATTTACCCTCAAAGTAACAACCCTCCTAGGGTTAGGGTCGCTCCCAGAATTGACTCCAAAAAATTCGCGATCCCCGATCTCCAACTTCGCCACCGTAGAACCATCATTTTCACTACCAGCTACAGGTAAACCTAGTTTTTCCCTAAATTTGGCTAATTCCTGAAATTTAGCAGCAATATCTGCTACGGGGTAATCAATGTAATCTTTGTCGCTTGTCATTTCTAAAATAAGTTTGGATAATTTGATCCTTAATTGATTGACGAACACAATCAGCCAAACTTAAGCCTTGACTGTAACATAATACTTCTAAATTTTGGCGAAAAAATCTTTCTCATAGATTATTCTGGTGAATCAAGCATATTGCGTAACTCAGTGATCGCCTCTGCTGCTGTATAAGACTTTAATTCTCCAGTCCGATATGCAGCCAATGCCTCACGCCCACTTTGAGTAATCTCATCACGTCGCCGCGCAATTTTAATTTTACGAATTTTCCTTGCGATCGCCATATTCATCACAAAACGCCTTCACGCCAATATGCAACACAATCACTGTCACCGCTACCAAAGCCGATTGCAACAAATTACCAGTTAGACCCAATCCTGTTAAAACCAACTTAAATTTATCCATCGCCTCCTTATTATCGAGATCGCCCCACTTCTTCCATTGCTTATACAGCACGCCATCTTCCTCACAGAGATCCGCCTTTGCTGCTTTCCAAAACTTTTGTAAAAAACTCTTCGCTGGTTCTTTGGTTGCGATCGCGATCGCCTGATTTTGCTTAACCAGTTGTGATTCTTTATCACCAGATTTTAGAGGTGCGTCACCAGATAGCGATCGCAACTCCAATAACTGAGCATCAATCTCCGCCGCCAGTTGAGAAATTTCTTCATCCGAAAACATTGCCTTCACTCCTTACTGATGCTACTAAACACATATTCTAAATTCACTTTGCTTAGAATATTATCTTGTTTTCTGAATTTACGCTTTACTGAGTAGGCGATCGCGAATAATTACGAATTTTTCTCGCGAATTAATTGTATTGGCGTTTTCTATATTAGCGATCGCCTTATAAGCGATCGCCCAAAGCAAGTGAGCGATCGCCATAGTTTATTGTTTTGGCTGGTGATCGCGCCAAGCTTTTGCCTCAAACTGAAAAAATCAGGTTTTTTTGAATTAAAATAAAATAGTGAATATTAAAGACAAACAGGGAACCATGTCTGAAACCGACAGTTTAATTGTCAAGCCTAAAAAATCTGGACTAGCGCCACTGATTCTCACCTTGGTGGAATTGTTGCGACAGTTAATGGAAGCACAAGTAATTCGGCGGATGGATGCGGAAAAGCTAACTGAATCGGAAATAGAGAGAGCCGCTGATAGTTTACAGGGATTAGAACAGCAGATTTTTAATCTTTGTGAAGTCCTAGATATTGATCCTGAAGATCTCAATCTCGATCTTGGTGAATTTGGGAAGCTTCTACCAAAACGTGGTGCATATTATCCCGATAAATCCTCAAGTGAGTCATCAATTTTGGAACTACTCGATCGTTTAATCAGCACAGGAATTGTATTAGAAGGTGATGTCCAAATTGGACTAGCGGATATTAATTTGATCGATCTGAAATTAAAGTTACTCCTAACTTCAGGTGATAAATCTGGTTCTATCAACTCGTGATTTTTATAGCTATAGTCATCAATGTTAGGACAAAGACAAAACCCAAGAGAGAGTGGCGGCGCTTACGCCGCCACTCTCTCTTGGGTTTTATGTCCCCACTTGGTTGACTATAGCTACAACTCGTGATTTTTAACTTTTCGGGTAGTATGGAATATTTACTGATTTTTACGGCGGCGCTTTTGGCGGGTGGGCTAAATGGAATCGCGGGGGGCGGCAGTTTTATTTTGTTTCCTGTCCTCATGTTTGTGGGAATTCCGCCGATCGCCGCGAATGCAACTAACTCGATCGCCTTATTACCAGGGACATTAGCCAGTGCTGGAGCCTATCGCCATGAATTTCTTAAAGACAAGCGATCGCTGATTCAGGTATGTGTGTTGGGTGCGATCGGCGGATTGATTGGCGCAATTTTATTATTAAAAACCCCACCGATAGTTTTTTTGCGGGTTCTGCCATATTTATTATTAACAGCCACTTTAGCCTTTGCCTTTAGTAAAAAGCTGACGATTTGGGTGGAACAGAAACAAGAGCAGTTTGCCAAACTCAAATCCCTGCGATCGCTAATTATTACGATTCTGCAATTGATTGTGGCTATATATGGTGGTTTTTTTGGTGGTGGTATGGGGATTTTGTTTCTCGCCTCCTTTGCTCTCATGGGAATGACTAACATTCATCGAATGAATGCCTACAAGACCGTATTAACAAGCTGCATCAATGCAATTACCGTAATTCCCTTTGTCATGGCTGGGCTAATCCTATGGCAAGAAGGGGCGATCGCGGCGGTTGGTGCGGCGATTGGTGGCTATATCAGCGCCCACTATGCCCAAAAACTTGCGCCGATAATGGTGCGCCGATTTGTAATAGCTGTCGGCTCAGCGATGACGCTGTACTTTTTCATTAAAAGTTGGCTTAATTAAAATTCAAATCCAAAAGCTATTTTTAAGCTATCGGTTGGGAACAAGGGGCTTAAGCCCCTTGTCTTGTTATATGATTGGATTAGCGATCGCATTTTGTCTTTATCTATAGGCTTTTCTTTATATGTCTACGGTCACGATCCAAGGAGCAGAACATAGCTACAGTCTCACGCAGTTACCACAAGATAAAACCAAACCTCAAACTAAATCGCCATTTACGATCGCCTTTTTGCATGGTTGGCTACTAAGTCGCGCCTATTGGAACCCTTTAATCGATCAATTACAATCAAATTTTCCATGTCTATCCTATGATTTACGCGGATTTGGTAGTTCAGGAATTGGCGACCGCGATGAATATTCCCTAGATAGTTATGCTCAAGATCTCGAAGAAATGCTTGATCGTCTAGGTATTGCTAAGGTTTGGCTAGTGGGACATTCATTGGGGGGATCGATCGCGTTGTTGAGTGCAAATTTGCTAGGCGATCGGGTCTTGGGGGTAATTTGCTTAAACGCGGGTGGTGGCATTTATATCAAGGAGGAGTTTGAAAAATTTCGCACCGCAGGTCAAGTTCTTCTGAAATTACGTCCTCAATGGTTGCAAAATTTGCCCTTGATTCATGCTCAATTTGCCAAGGATAGTGTTCTCAATCCTTTGGATCGGCAATGGGGAAAACAAAGGGCGATCGATTTTGTGTCAGCAAAATATGTGGCGGCTAGGGGTACATTACTTGATTCCACCAGAGAGGAGGAAGTGCATAAATTACCGCAAATTGTTGCAAAGTTACCGCAGCCGATTTACTTTGTGGCGGGTGAAAGTGATCGAATTATGGAACCAAAGTATGTGCGTCATCTCGCCAGTTTCCATCCATCTTTTAATGGACATGGAGAAAATGTGTTTGAGCTTCCTAATTGTGGACATATGGGAATGCTTGAACAAACGGATTTGTTGCATAGTTTGATGGTGAAGTTACTGGCGGAGCCAATGGCTATAAAATCGTAAGTGGAGCGCCCTAGCTAATTCCGATGATGCGGCGATAGATTTCTGAGAGGGAAATTTCGATATTGAGGCTGGATAATGTGATTTTTGGGTTTAGGCGATCACTTATTTGAAACTACCAGATATCACTCTTCTCAGACTTAGAATAATGCTCGATACATACCTCTGACTTACCTTATTAGTGGTAAAAGTTTATAATCATTACTGGGCGCAAAGAATTCATAATATAAATGAAAATTCTATGACTAACACAATTGTTAAACCAGTTCCCAATCCTGCATCCAATCCCATAAAAAAAATCGTTTATCCCAGTAGTGACGGACAGCCAATGGCCGAAAGCACCGAACATTACCAATGGATCGTCACCATTACAGGTGGACTAGAAACCCTATTTAAAGATGACGACAATGTATTTGTCGCAGGTGATTTATTGTGGTATCCCGTTAAAGGTAAACCCGAAATCTGCCGCGCCCCTGATGCGATGGTCGTATTCGGCAGACCCAAAGGAGCTAGAGGCTCATACATTCAACATCAAGAAGATGGCGTTGCCCCACAGGTTGTGTTTGAAGTACTGTCTAAAGGCAACACGATCTTAGAAATGGCAATCAAATTTGATTTTTATCAAACCTATGGTGTCGAAGAATATTATGTCTACGATTACAAAAATAACGATCTCGCAGGTTGGATAAGACGCACCAATAGCGACAATAACGGTAGCGAATCTCACCTAGAGCCAATTGCCGACATTCAAAATTGGCAAAGCCCAAAATTAGGGATCAAATTTGAGATCACCGATGACAGCTTAAATATCTGGCAACCCAATGGCTCCAAATTTTTGACCTACCTAGAGCAAGCTGAACAAGCTGAACTAGAACGCGATCGCGCTGAACTAGAACGCGATCGCGCTGAATCTGAGCGAACTGCCAAAGAACAAGCCCTTGACTCAATGGCAAAATTTGCCGCGAAACTTCGTGAACTGGGGATTGACCCTGAAAAACTGTAATCAGCCAAAAACTAGAAAGTTAGGGGCAGTTCATGAATTACCCTTAATTTTTTGGTTTTTAGGAAAATTCAAAAATTTCATTCAAAAATTTGATTCAAAATTTGATTAAAGTCAGAATAATTTAGGTGCGGTTTTTCGGTATCATAAACACCAGATTAAAGTTTAAAAGTTAAATTTAGATAAAGGGCGATAAGAGCAGTGACTATCAGGGTAGCGATTAACGGATTTGGACGCATCGGACGTAACTTTCTCAGATGCTGGGCTGGTCGTGCCGAGACAAACATAGAACTAGTTGGACTTAACGATACTTCCGATCCCCGTACTAACGCTCACTTGCTGAAGTACGACTCCATGCTTGGCAAATTTGCTGGCGAAGTTAGTGCCGATGACACCACAATCACGGTCAATGGTAAAACGATCAAAACAGTTTCCGATCGCAATCCCGACAACTTACCTTGGAAAGATTGGGGCATCGATCTAGTTATTGAATCTACTGGCGTGTTTATCGACAAAGTTGGAGCTAGCCGCCATATTGGCGCTGGCGCTAAGAAAGTTTTAATCACCGCCCCTGGCAAAAACGAAGATGGCACGTTTGTCGTTGGCGTAAATGCCGATCAATATGATCACGACATTCATAACATCATCAGTAACGCTAGCTGTACCACCAACTGTCTAGCACCTGTCGCTAAAGTTTTACTTGAAAACTTTGGCATTGTTAAGGGTGTAATGACCACAACTCACAGTTACACAGGCGACCAACGCTTGCTTGATGCTAGTCATCGTGACCTCCGTCGCGCTAGAGCCGCCGCTCTCAGCATTGTACCAACCTCAACTGGTGCAGCTAAAGCCGTAGCCCTCGTATTGCCTCAACTTAAAGGTAAGTTGAATGGGATCGCGTTGCGCGTGCCTACACCTAACGTTTCTGTCGTTGACTTTGTGGTGGAAACCGAAAAACATACGATCGCTGAAGAAGTAAATGAAGCATTCCGTCTCGCGGCTGAAGGCTCAATGAAGGGCATTTTGGAATACAACGAATTGCCACTTGTATCGATCGACTATCGCGGTGTTGATGCATCCTCAATTGTTGACGCTTCCTTGACAATGGTCATGGGCGGCAACATGGTTAAGGTTGTGGCTTGGTATGACAACGAGTGGGGCTACAGCCAACGTGTTGTTGACCTTGCGGAAATTGTTGCTAAAAACTGGAAATAGTTTTTGAAATAAATTCAACTAAATCAGCGCTTCGCGCTATCTAAAAAAGAGTTGGCTTATGCTATGCGTAAGCCAACTCTTTTTTTATAGGCAATAAAATTTTGAAGCAATAGAATTTGGAAGGATTGGGAATTTAATAAAACCATCATTTGGTGTAGGGGCGGGTTTTACTAAAAATCTCTTGGTGTATGGTCAAATTATCGACTAAACCCGCCCCTACTCTCATCGGTTATTTATTTTTCATTTCCAAACGATTACAAACAAGAAAATAAATCATAAAAAACAACCAAAAGTCCGCTATTTCGCTGATGTATGAAGATGTACGACTAAAGTTAAATCTAATAATCTTGATCCTTGCCTTTGTGAGGAAAAGTGAATTCATTTAGACACAAATCTAACTGGAATTACCCGTTGACCATCACTTACAGGAACAATTTAGGCTTTCTAACTGTTGTAGAATAAGGCTTTTACACGATATTTATGTTTAGTCTTAACTTAAGCCAAAATGCCTGAATCTAAATATTTGTTCATTCGTCATTTTGAGAAAAGATAAATTTCTAAATTAGTTGACTCCTGTAGCATCTGATTTTCGCAGACAACTTTTATTATCGGCAATCAAAATGAAACTTAAGTCCTCTTTCATAAATTTTGGTGCTTTTTGTAAACGTAATCATCAGCAACTAGTTGCAGGATTAATTACTTTCTCCTTGTCCTTGGGCGTAATTGGACTCAGAGAAAATCAGGCTTTTAAGCAAGTCGAACTGTGGAACTATGACAGCATGATGCGATCGCAACTCAACGAACCCAGTGATCGCCGTATAGTCATAGTCGAAATTTCCGAAGCTGATATTCAAAAATTTCGATGGCCATTTAGCGATCGCCTATTTGCCAAGCTGATTGATCAAATTTCCGTAGCCCAACCTGCCGCGATCGGGATTGATAAATATCTAGATCTGCCCGTACTAGAAGGCCGCAGTGAATTAGTCACCGCAATTAAAAACGCGGGTAATGTGATTAATGCAAAATTTATTGCCACGGTAGAAGGTCGGAGTGGAGTCGATCCTGCCAGTGATTTAGAACCGATTAGTCTCTATGGATATGTCAATTTGCCAACTGATAAAGGGGCGATCGTAAGGCGAGCTTCGGTGGTGGGTGATTCAGGCTCTTTTGCTTTTGAAACAGCCAATTTATATTTAAAAAAAATATTCAACAAATCGATTAACTTTAATCCAAACACAGTTCAATTTACGGCTGGCAAACAAATCATTCCTAGACTGACTGCTAACTATGGTGCATATCGCAAAGAGGATGATAGCGGTTATCAAATGATGATTCGTTATCGTGGGAAACCGAGATCTTTTCAGCATATTAGAGCCGCCGATGTAATCAATGGGAGCGTTGCCCTTGAGCAATTTCGCGATCGCATAGTCCTAATTGGAGTCACCGCCGAAAGTCTCAAAGATAGCTTTGCCGTACCTGTCTCGGTTGATGGTGAGGTGATGACTGGGGTAGAGATCCATGCCAATATTGTCAGTCAGTTAATTAGCGCGACTCTAGACGATCGCCGCTTTATGCAAGTTTGGTCAACGGATCTAGAAAGTATCTGGATTGTGATCTGCACGATTATTGGCGGGGCGATCGCCACATTTATTCCTAATGCATTCAAAAATATGGGGCTACTAGGAATCTTAGCCTCTGGTTTGATTGGAGCTAGTTATTTCGCCTTTGCACAAGCACTGTGGATACCTTTATTTCCCGCGATATTGGGATTAATCACTGCTAATGTTTCGGTTATGGCTTATCAACTGGCGATCCAACAGTCAGAGCGGAAAGTATTAATGGGACTATTTTCGCGCCATGTCTCCAAAGAGTTAGTTGATATCATTTGGACTAATCGCGAACAGTTTATGCAAGAGGGGCGGATTACTGGGCAAGAAGTCTATGTCACTGTCTTGTTTACGGATATGCGAAATTTTAGTACGGCTGCCGAAGCACAAGCCCCTGGAGAGACACTGAATTGGTTAAATAATTATTTAGGGGCGATCGCTAACGAAGTCTTAGCGCATGGCGGTATGGTCGATAAATATATTGGTGATGCGGTGATGGCGGTTTTTGGTGTGCCAATTCCCCATGCAAATGAGACTGAGCGTACCCGTGATGCCCAATGTGCGGTCGATGCTGCTTTAGCGATCGCCCATAAATTAGCCGCGATGAATGATGTGTGGGTCGCCGAGGGTTTACCACCCGTCACAACTGGGATTGGTATTAATTCGGGAATTGTGATTGCTGGGAGTTTGGGTAGTGCGGAGCGTTTGGAATATTCAGTTTTAGGCGATACGGTCAATATTGCGGCTCGTTTAGAGAGCTTCAATAAGGAAGTCGATGGCGGACCGCATCATATTTTGATTAGTGAGGAGACGCATCAGCGCTTGGATAATAATTTCCAGACTGAGTTTGTGGGTAAATATGCGCTCAAGGGTAAAGTTCAGGAAACAGGTATTTATCGGGTATTGGATATCCAAAAGAAACCCAATCTACTTAAAAGCGCCACAGCTTCTAGCGCTGGTTTTTAATCTTGTGGCTTCAATAGGTTGTATATAATTTAAAATTTGATAATTAATTTAATTATTTAGTTTATAAATTGTGAATAGAAATTTATTATTCCCGATGTGGTTCTTGAATCAAAAATCAAGCAATCCAGCTTTTAAGTCTATATTTCATCGGCTCAAACACTGTTGCTTTAGTGCGATCGCCATACTAGTTAGTCTGTATTTATTTACTACCCCAGCATGGGCTTTACAAGTATCAGACATTCCCGATTTAGCCGAAATCAAGACCTTGAATGAGCAAACTTGGGTAATCGATGACTCTGATACCTTGAGCGCCCTGACCAAAAGTACGATCGCCAGTAAAGCCGAAAAACTCGCCGAACTTACTGGAATTGAAGTTCATGTTGTGGCGATCAAGCGCATTGATCTAGGGCAACCAGCGTCAGAATTTACCGCAGAGTTATTTGACAAATGGTTCATGACTGAGACCGAGAAAGAGAATCAAGTTTTACTATTTGTTGCCACAGAAGATCACCGCACCGCCATTCAGACTGGCGCAAAGGTTAAGAAGATTCTGCCCGACAGCATAGCCACTAGCATTGCTGAAGAGACAATGCTCTATCCTGCGAGAAAAAGCAACTATAATCAAGCCGTAAATGAAGGGGTAGGTCGTCTAGAAGCGATCTTAAAGGGCAATCCTGATCCTGGTGCGCCTTTGCTCGTAGTTGAGGAAACTGAGACTAGCAATTATGCGACTAGGGAAGAAACCGAATCAAGTTCATCGAATGTCGTAATAATTATTTTATTAATTTTGGCAACACTATTACCGATGGCGACCTATTATTGGTTGCAGAGTCAGTCTTAACTTTGCAACAAAAAAGGAACGCAAAGCGTTCCTTTTTTGCTTATACATCCAAGCTACGATCCTCCGCAAAGTTGGGCGGAATAACGGCTCGAATCACGCGCACTTTATGACTTTCTCTTTGAGTTTGGGCTTCGATCGCGATCGCTTCAAAGGCTACATCAATACTGCTCAAAGGGATCGATATATTTGTTCGAGTTTCAATCAAGTCAGTATCAGGGACTATACTAAAGTCCAATAACCAACGCGGTCCATCCACAATTGTTCGCGTTTGTAAATCCTTAATCCAGAATTTGACAAAGAACTTAGGGGCGATCGCAGGTAATCGCACCGCAATGATCATCGGAGTCCCCGAAATAATTTCACCTTCGGGAATAATGATATTGGGAGTAGGAATTTCTTGCTGCTCAGAGACTGTTTGCGATGATGATTCTTGAAGATTGCGAATCGTTAATGCGGTTTCCGAAAGTGCAGAATTGGTTGGACTACTCAGATTACTATTGGATAAATCGCCTGACAATGTGCGAACGGGAAAGGTGTTTGCATCGATCGCTTCTTCCCAAACGTATTCATTCAAAATTAGATCTGGTAAATCAAGTTCAGTGTTGAGTAGGCGATCCAGTTCTAGATCTAATTCTAGATCTAGTTCGGCAAGGCTGTTTGCTTCGGCGATCGTTGTGATCGGCATCGAAACTCCTAACCCATTGTCGATCTGAATTAACATACCCGATAAATCTTCAGACGCAGATAATGCTAGTTCAGTCCTTGTATCGATTACTAAATCTTCATTTCGTTGACTGGCTTTTTGATTGGCGATCGCCTCAGCCGAGAGAGTTTGCAACTTATTGAGAAAACGATTGCCACGATTAGGAGAACGAGATTGTGATTGATTAGGTGTTAAAGCCTTACCAATTATTGGTAAATTTTCACGGCGGGGTTTTTCTAATAATTCATCATAATTTTGGGGTAGCTCTTCTTCAAAACTATAGATTAGCTCTGGTTCTTCATTATTTAGCTCTGGTTCTTCATTATTTAGCTCTGGTTCTTCATTATTCGGCAATGGAGTCGGCTTATTGACTTGTGTAGCATCGGCTTCCCATATATCGGTATCCGCAAATTCCAACTCCAATTGGTCAAGATCATTTACGTCATCATTTACGTCTAAATTATTTACTTCTGAATTGGGAAGTGGCAAGGTTTTATTTGTAATGATTGGTAGAGATATAGAATTTGCAGAAGATATTGACTTTTCTGAATCATCTTGAGGATTTTTAGAAGCTGGAGAAACTTTAGGATTCTTAGAAGGTAATGGGGGGAGACTAAGCCAATTGGCGGACTTTGCTTTTGCTTCTGAAGTTTTTGTTGATTCAGCCTGTGGAGAACTTTGAGCAGATTGTGGATAACTCGAAGAATTAGGGGATTCTACTACTACTTGTGAATTAGCTAGAGATTTATTTTGTGAATTATCTTGAGACTCATATTTCTTGGCTTCTTTGATTAATTCTGGCAACACTCGCGAAGCTGGATAAGACACCGCAATCATCTGTTGCATGACAAACAATTCGCTATATTGCTCAAAGTTCTGTTGTGGATGAATGCGTACTTCACCAATTAAAACTTGAATTTCCGATGGTGGTGGCACGGAGACTTGATAGGCAAAGGGAATTGCACCAGTGGCGGCGAGGCGATCGCGATTAATACTATTGATCGTTATGCTACTTAATTGATCTTTAGTAATCACAGTCGGCGCGATCGCATAGCGATTATTAAAAATTACTTCAAGGGTTTGCGGATGTTTGAGAATAACTTCGATTTCACCACTTGTATAGGCTTCACCAGCGATCGTGAAAATGTTGTTTTCGTCAACGATATATTGCGGTTGTTGTAGCTGTAATAGTATTCTTGGTTGGCTTGAAGCAGCACTGTCAAAGGCAACTAAACTGCCTTGTTTGGTTGACTCGATTAGAGCCAGAGGATTTTCTTGAGCGATTGCCGATGCTGATGGTTCACTATTAACTTCATCATCCCCATCGCCTTCATCATCAAATAGAGCAAACTCATCAAACATCGACTGGACAAGTTCTGTCGATCGCTGCTCAGCAATATCTAAAATTGGTGAACTATAATTAAGTGGCGCTGGCTCAGTTAGAGCGATACCGAGCGCGTTAGTATGAAGGCTTGGGGTGAGTTCAGTCGGATTGTCTATATCTTCATCTTCTTCCTGAAAGTCGTTATATTGCCATTCGGAACCAAATTCTGAAGAAACTTGAATGACATCAAACTCGACTGTTTTTTTCCATGTTGTCAGCACATTAGCCGCATCTGGCTCAGTCCCACTACATTCAATCCGCCATAATCCTGCTCCAAGATTGGTGTAGGGCATGACGATCATTAGCCCATCATGGCTGATGCGTTTGACGATTTTTTGTTGAAGCGGTTGATGTCGCACATCGGCGATGGGACGATATGCGATCGCAATTCCCACTTGAGCATTAGCAGCCCCAGATCTCGCCGCAAGTCGGTACTGTCCTTCGACAATCTCCACGCTTGGCGATTCTAAAGGCAACCAGGACTTGTCACCTTTGCGTTGCAACAAAAATTCCCAGTTTTCCATATTTGGCGATCGCAAGTTAAATGTACTTAGTCAGGGCAAATAGTAACCGATTTAAGGTTGTATAGCAATTATACAGCGCTTTGCGCTGAGTTAAACCCCAGTGAAATGTTTGAAAGCGGCGCTTCGCACCACTTTGAAACATTTCACTGGGGGACGAGTTTTAAATAGACAAGCCTAACTTCAGTCCTAGCAAGGCATGGGCAACTAAAAGCACCACGATCGCACTGCCTAAATAAGCATGGGCATTGCGAAGGATCGGTTGATTGCCGCCAAAGCCTGTTAGTGAAATCGTGCCGTTAATGGCAAGTAAGGTTAAGACAACTGAACCTGTGATGAAGTGAGGACTCTCAAGCAGAGGTTTGCCTTGCATTACCAATGACAATAGTCCGCCTGTATAGCCCGCCGCTAAAAATGTGGTCATCAAAGGTGCCACTTTACGGTGATCGGCTTTGTTTTTGACTGCGACTTCACTATCTGTAGCAGTACGACCACGCCATCCTGAAATGGCAACAAAGGCTCCCATTGCGAAAATAACGATCGCCATAAAAAAGGGATGTCCCCAATGGGTCACGGGTTCGGGAATATTGAGGGATTTGAACTGTTGGGATATGGGCTGAAGTGACTCAGCTAGCTTGGTGGCGAATTCAGTCATAGATTTGGCGAAATTTATTTGAGCAATGTTTAGTAAAAACGAGAAAATTGTAATGCTTCTTTACAATTATTAATAATTGTAGCGCTTCTATACTACGATGTGGCTGTAGCGATTAAGCAAAACAAGTGACGCAGATCGAACAATCCTTGGTCGAATCTTTACAAGCTTCTCATCTTACTAATGAGCCATTAGTGAATGAGCGATCGCTAAATATGTTGACACGATCGCTCAATTTATCCAAGGGACATTTCTCGCTAATCATTATCAA
Organism: Pseudanabaena sp. ELA645; assembly: GCA_037129985.1. GTDB lineage: Bacteria > Cyanobacteriota > Cyanobacteriia > Pseudanabaenales > Pseudanabaenaceae > Pseudanabaena. The sequence goes on from JBAXTW010000001.1 coordinate 15,630, forward strand.
CTGCAACTATCGCAGTCTTCGCCAAGAAATATTAACTACATTTGCATCTGAATTAGCATCTAATGGTGGGTTGCTATATCAAGAAATTTGGTGGCGTGAGTCCGATCAATCCGATGAAACTCTCTATCAAAAACTGCAAAATATTTTACGAGAAGGTTTACTCGAAAACATTCCAGCGTTGATGTGTTTGGGGTTGGAACAAATTAAGACTGATAAATTAAAAGATTTTTTTTTCGATGCAAATTTGTTTCGCGATCGCCTCAAACGCCAAATTAACTGTCCAATTGTCCTATGGCTGAGCGAGCGGCAACTCCAACAGTTTTATATTCATGCACCTGAACTCGTAAATTTAGGATCGATTCCCATCAAATTTAGTTTTTCGCCCTTAGAGTTACATCACCGAGTTTGTCAGCAAGTAGAGCGAGTATTTGAGATTGCGATCGATCCGCAGGTTCCTTTGTTTTGGCAAGATATCAAAATTGATGCTGAGCCAGACACCTTTTTTTATAATGAACTAGAAATTGCGAGAAAAGAGTTACAGAGGGTTACTGCCCCGCCTTCGGCGGGGCAACTAGGGCAGTATAATGCGAACGGAAGTCAAGATGAACTATTGAGTGAGACTTTATTAGAATTAAATGCCAAATTAGACTTTGTACAGGGACGTTTATTTTGGCGATCGCCTGAAGCCAAAACCCATGATATTTACGAAGAGTCTGACGGTGAGTTGCATAGCGTATCGCAAATCTACTATCAATGTAGTCTTGAGTACTGGCAAAAAACAGAGCGATGGGTTGAATGCGGAATTGTTTTATTTTATTTGGGAAACCTCTGGTGGTATGACTCCTTAATCAATGCACGAAGGACGACATCATCTTGGGATAAGGCGCACCAGTTTTTGCAAGAAGCGATCGCCGCCTTTCAAAAGGCTAATCGAGAGGATTTAATTGCTAAATATGGTCGAACCTATAGCCTCATTTTGGAACAACTCAATCAATGGGAAGAACTCGAACAATGGATTCAATATTTGCTCCCATTACATCAACAAAACTCTCTCGAACTTGCCCATGATTTGGGATATTTAGCCAAAATTGCCATTGAGAAGCAAGAATGGCTACAAGTTAGGGCTTATGCCCAAAATGCTCTATCCACCCTCAACCAAATTCCCCACTTTGATGATCCCAACCTTGCCGAAAGCTGGTTACGCTTGCAGCATATCCAATCAGGAGAGGCGCAATTATTAGTTGTTCAGAGTTATCTTCAGTTTTCTCAGCTAGATCTAGCCGCCAGTCTAATTGCGAGTGCGATCGCCAATTTCCATCTCGATTATGACCCAAAACTCTATATTCGTCTTCTCGATATATCCCATGATATTGCCTTTGCTCAAGGGCTTTACCTAGAAGCATTTCATACCCGTAAGAAACAGCGATCGCTAGAGCAGCAATATGGACTCAGAGCCTTTATTGGTGCGGGAGTTTTACAACCAAAACAACTTTCCCCAGATCTGACAATTGCGGAACTAGATGTAAGTAAGTTTAATATCACGACCAGTGAAATGCAGGCTTCGGGTAGAGATCAAGATGTTGAGAAGTTAGTGGAAAGAATTCTATCAATTGATAACTATCTAACGATCATTCATGGTGAATCAGGAGTTGGCAAAAGCTCACTAGTAAATGCAGGGCTAATTCCTGCGCTATTGCAGCGATCGCAAACAGGACAAACTTTGCTACCAATCCAGATTCGCACTTATACAGATTGGGGCAGTGCGATGTTTATCCAATTAGCGCAAAATTTCGTTGATCGCGATCTCTTCCAGATGGCTATGCAGCTATTAGACAAGCTTAAACAGATAAGTGCGCGTGGCACACAAATCATTCTCATCTTCGATCAATTTGAAGAGTTCTTTTTTGACTACAGCAAACCGCAAGATAAACAAATCTTCATTAATTTTTGGCAAAGTTGTCTCAAAATTCCATTATTAAAATTAGTAGTTTCCATTCGTGAAGACTATCTCCATTCTCTACTAGAACTAGACTCATCCCGTTCGGAAATCGATATCTTAAGCCGAAATTTTCGATATGCGATCAGGAATTTCTCTCAGGCTGAGGCAAGGTCACTAATTGAGAATCTCACCAAACAGGCTAATTTCCCCCTTGAAGGGCTTTTAGTTGATACATTAGTTGAAGATTTGGCAGGCGATCGCCAGTCGGTGCGACCAATCGAGTTACAACTAGTTGGCTCTCAACTCCAAACTCATAATATTAATACCCTTGCCGCCTATCAATCATCTGGGGGAAAGCAACGCCTAGTCGAGCAATCGGTAGAAGAGGTAATCAGAGCTTGTGGTAATGCGGCTTTTGTCGCGCAACAAGTTTTAGTTCTCCTAACCGACGATCAAGGAAAACGACCATTACAAACCTATATTCAACTGCGAACTGGGTTATTGTCTTATTCCATAAATACAACCCAACTAGATCTCGAATTAGATTTAGTCTTAGAAATTTTAACTGGTTCTGGACTAGTATCTCAGATTCTAGAAGGAACCAATCATCGCTATCAACTAGTCCATGATTATCTAGTTCCATTTATTCGTGCTAATCAAGAATCAGGACTAATCGCGGAACTACAAAAAGCCCGTTTTTCAGAACAAATTAGTCAATCTAAACTTAATCGTCTGACCAAAGTTGCTTTAGTGGTAAGTGTTTTCGGATTGTTTATCATGGGGGGCTTAGCTTTTAATGCAGATCGTCAACGCCAAATTGCTGAAATCCGCGAAATCAAGGCTCTGGTTTCTTCAGCAACATCGAATTTTTCTCTCAATAAACAGTTAGAAGCATTAACAACTATTCTCCAATCGGCAAAAAAATGGAAAAATACAGCCTCTGAAATCGATGGCGAGCAAGTTAAAAAACTGAACTTTGAGGCTTTGCAAACGATTGTTTACAATATGCGTGAGCAATATCGATTTAGTACAAAGAATGATAATGCCCCAATCTATACCGCAAAATTTAGTCCCGATGGCAGCATGATTGCTTTTGCTGCTTATGATGGCAGTATCTACTTATCCAGCATTAACGGCGAACCAATTGCTCAGTTAACAGCACCTAATGTTAAACAGCTTCGCGAAGTGAGTTTTAGTCCAGATAGCAAAAGAATTGCATCTGTTGGGCAAGGCGATCCAAATGTCCGCATTTGGGATATTCCTACAAAAAATTTGGTTCATAAATTCTACGCTCATCAGGATGATATTCTTAGGGTTAGTTTTCATCCTGACGGAAAAAGGCTCTTGACTGGCAGTAAGGATGGAACTGTCAAAATTTGGGATAGCGATCGCGGAATGGAGATAATTACAATTCCCCAAAAGTCTCTGAATCAAAAGCGTGAAACGATCGCCGATGCCAGTTTTAGTCCAGATGGTAAAATGATTGTTATCGCTCAAGGTGAGCAAATTTCTCTTTGGGATTTACAAGGTAACTTACTAACGAGTGCGATCGCCCATACCAAAACGATTTATGCCGCGAAATTTCATCCTAATGGTAAGCTTTTGGCTTCATCTGGCGGTGATAAGACTGTGAAGCTTTGGCGAATAACCGATGCAACTACTAGATTTTTGACTGAATTAATTACTGGATCGAGCAGTAATAACCTTAGTGATGGCGAACTTCAATTAATCCATACCTCTGAAGGTCGTTCAAATGAAGTGTTGAGTTTGAATTTTGGTAAAGATGGAAGACAAATCGCCTTTGGTTATCAAGATGGTTCTGTGGAGGTAAGCGATCTCGAAGGAGATACTAATATGAAAATCGGTATCCATAGTGATGGAGTTTTTGATGTTAACTTCAGTTTAGATAATCGCTATCTCTTATCAGCCAGTAAAGATCGCAGTGTGCGGCTATGGGCTTTACAGAATGCCCTGATCGACACAAGCTATGGACATACAGATAATATTTGGTCTGTTAGTTATCATCCTGATGGCAAAATATTCGCTTCCGCAGGTGTTGATAAAAGCATTCGCTTATGGAATGCTGATGGAACATTTAAACAAGAACTTCAAAGCCATTCAAACACAGTTTATAGTGTGATTTTTAGTGCTGACGGAACTAAGCTTGTTTCGGCTAGTCGTGATGGCACTGCGAGAATTTGGGATGCTCAAACAGGAAACCTATTGCATGTACTAGATGGTCATGGCTCTCAACTAATATATGCCGCTTTTAGTCACGATCAAAAGACTATCGCTACTGTTGGATTTGATCATAAAATTAAGTTATGGAAATGGAATGATACTAATAATCCTCCATTACAACGAGTCTTAGAAGGACATACTGAAAGTATTTGGTCGATCGCTTTTAGTCCCGACAGCCAATCTATTGCTTCAACTAGTAATGATGAAACTATCAGGATCTGGAATGTGAATAATGGTCAGAATTTACACACAACAATGAATACGCATAAAAATGGTGGGCTAGCGATCGCCTATAGTCCTGACGGGAAAAAAATTGCTTCGGCGGGTAAAGATGGCAGGGTAAAACTATGGAATGCTCAGACTGGAGTATTTGAAAAAGAAATTGTAGTCAATGACAATTTTTGGATTGTCGGCATCAGTTTTTATCCTAATGGTAAGGCGATCGCTACAGCTAATGTGGATAAAACTATTAAAATATTTGATCTGAATAGTGGTGAGTTACTCAAGACTTTAAAAGGGCATAAATCAGAAGTAAATGCCGTAACCTATAGTCCCGATGGCAAATATATTGTTTCTGCGAGTCGCGACAGTACCATCAAATTGTGGAATTCTGAAACCCTAAATTTTGATCAGCTTGTACAGAGAGGGTGCAGTCTTCTCCAAAATTATCTTGAATACAACAAAACTATACGTCCAGAGCAGAAACAAATTTGTAATCCGTAACTAACAGAGAAAAGTATTGAGGATTGTCCCAGACAAGCGATAATTACAAAATATTGTTTACATTGGAATATATAAAAACTTATGAAGGTTGGCGATCGCGTTCGTATTAAAACATCATTAAATGTCTTTCATCATCCTGAACATAAAGGCAAGGCTTTTGACATCTCAGGACTAGAAGGTGAAATCGTGCGGGTACATACAGAGTGGAATGGTCGTCCGATCAGTCCCAATTATCCCTACGAAGTGCGGTTTACCCCCAAATTTGTGACGCATCTTGGCGATCACGAACTAGAAGTAGCTAGCTAACTTAGTTAATTACAAACATAAATTTGTGAATTTACGTCCCATAGGACTACCATGTACACACAAGTTTATTCGCTATCATCAGTTACCAAAGATCCCCCTCAATCCCCCTTAATAAGGGGGAAGAAGACAATTTAATTTATTCTCCCCCCTTTAATAAGGGGGGCTGGGGGGGATCTACACCCTGAAACGTAGACAAAGTAAATTTCTCGTACAGCGTAGATATCATAGAGGGAATTTTTGCTAATACATAAATTTTCCTGAAAGTTTCAATGTAAGAGGTGCAGCGATGGAAGCAACAATTTTTAGTATTGTCTTTGCTGTTTTAAGTGGTACTTATATCTATCGCTCCTTTAAAATTATCGAAGAAGGTCAGATTGCCTTAGTTGAAAGATTTGGCAAATATCAAAAGACGATGGAACCAGGGATTAACATCGTTTTACCTTTTCTTGATCGCATTGCTCTGATTCAAAGCTCCCGCGAACAGGTTTTGGAAATGACACCCCAGCCCTGTACTACTTCCGATAGTGTCAGTGTCAGTGTTAGTGGTGTGATGTATTGGCAGGTTGTCGATCTCAAACAAGCAAGATATAACATTGAAAACGTCGGTAAATCCTTATCCGTCTCCCTTGCTACCCAAATTCAAACTCAAATCGGGCGTTGCGATCTCGATAATATTATTGGTGGTCAAGAGCGGATTAACGGTGAGATCTTACAAGGAATTTCTAGTGATACAAAAGATTGGGGCATTAAGGTTTTACGGGTAAGACTAGGCGAAATTACAATTCCGACATCGGTGCTGCTGTCGATGGAAAAACAAAAAGCTGCTGAAATCGAAAAAAAAGCGATGATTTCCTTGTCCGAAGGTGAAAAAACATCGGAAATCAAAAAGGCGGAGGCAGTAGCTCTCTCCAATAGGGTACTAGCTGAATCAGAACGTCAAGTCCGTCTAGAGCAGACAGAAGCAATGGCTTTATCAATCGAGCGGATTGCTGATGCGATCGCTGGTCATCCCCACGGGCAAGAGGCGGTGCAGTACTTACTAGCACAAAAATATTTAGAAATGGGACAGGCGATCGGGCAGAGTTCCAGTAGCAAGGTTTTGTTTATGGACCCACAGTCAATTCCTGGGGCAATTCAATCATTGTTGGCGATGAGCGATCAAAAAGTTGTGGAGGCGATCGCCAAGAAACCATTCGGAGAAATCAGCAATATTCCACCGTCTTCGCGTAACATTCCCGATATCAAAACCGCCAAGCCTCCAATCTTGCCAGACAAAACCGAGCCACCTACCCAAGAATAAATATTTTGTAATTAATTACAATCGATATTGTCGATATACTTCACTGGCGGCGCGATGCAATAGTGAATGTCGATAAACCAGCGATCGCATGTCTTCGCAATAACCACCGCCAATCACACAACCAACAGGAAAACCTTGTGATACGCAAGTACTCAAGACCTGCATATCGCGCCGATACAGCCCTGCATCCGTAAGGGCGAGCTTGCCAAGGCGATCGCCGATATGGGGATCAACACCTGCATCGTAAAGTACTAAATCGGGCTTAACTTCACTGAGTAAATCGGGTAAGTGATTAGCAAGGGTGCGTAAATATGCATCATCTTCGATTCCTTCTGGCAAAGGAACATCGCGATCGCTGATTTGTTTAATCGCTGGAAAGTTAATTTGACAATGCATCGAGAAGGTAAACACATTTGAGTCGTCTTGAAAAATAAAAGCCGTGCCATCGCCTTGATGAACATCCAAATCGACAATCAAGATTTTTTTGACTAAGCCCTCTTGTAATAACACTCGCGAGGCGATCGCCAAATCATTAAATATACAAAAACCTGAACCATAGCTAGGAAATGCATGGTGGGTTCCACCTGCGGTGTTGCAGGCTAAGCCCTGCGTTAAAGCTAATCTGGCGGTTAACAATGTCCCGCCGACAGCAATGCGGGTGCGGTAGGCAAGTTCGTGACTCCAAGGTAGTCCAATGCGGCGTTGAGCCTTTGCTTCAAGGTTTCCTTGCCAATATGCTTCGACATATTGCCGATCATGGACTAGGGCGATCGCTTCTAGATCTGGTAATTCGGGTATAAAAAATTGTTCGGGTTGGGCTATGCGATCGCTAAGCAACATTTCGTAGAGTAGGCGAAATTTTTCCATCGGAAAACGATGGGTATCCGCGATCGGCGCAACGTAGTTAGGATGATAGATTAACGGTAAATCCATAAAAATAAATCGCGAATAAATCGCGAATCAAGTTCTAATCGCGATCGCCACACCCTGAGATGTACCGATCCGCGTTGCGCCAGCATTAATTAAAGCGATCGCCTGTTCTCTGGTTTTGATCCCGCCCGAAGCCTTGACTCCCACCTTCCCTCGCGAGACTTCCTTCAAAAATTTCACCATTTCTACGGTTGCCCCGCCAGCCCAGCCCGTACCAGTTTTCAAAAAAGCCACTCCTGCATCCATACAAACCTCGACAGCAAGTTCCTGCTCATCGGGTGTAAGCAAGCTCAATTCCAAAATTGCTTTGACGGGTTTACCCGTTTCTTGGCAAATTTGGGCAATATCTTTGTGTAACAAGTTAGTCTGTCCAGTTTTTAGCCAACCAAAGTTAATCACTACATCTAATTCCGTTGCACCATGCTCCACCGCCTCCATAGCTTCATAAAGCTTAACGTTTGAGGTGGTTGCGCCACTGGGAAACCCGATCACCGTGCAAATTTCTACTTTGGTTTTCAGCAGTCGCTCCGTAGCCCGTTTGACGTTGCAAGGATAGACGCAGACACTGGCAAAGCCAAAGCGATCGGCTTCTTCACAAGCGAGATCGACCTGTTCATCGCTGGCGGCGGGGTCTAAAAGGGCGTAATCAATGTAAGGAACGGGATCGATATCAGTTTGAAGCATAAAACTATACACACTTGGGCAAGCGAGAGGTTAAATTAGAGAATAGTGACTATAAGTTCTTATAATTACTTATTCATGTCATTTCTATCGACTTATTATCGAACTAAGTAGCTAAGCGCAATTAAATATAAAATCCCAAAAGCTGTAGCGCACGCTGCGCGTGCGCTACAGCTTTTGATTCTGGTTTTTAATTAAGCCCAGCCATTTATTGAAATCAAGCAAATGTTAGGAAAATCTTAAGTAAATATGCATATTTCCGAATTAGATGAACTGGAAGCCTCAGTCAGTGACCTACTGACGATGGCAAAGGTGGAGTTAGAACAAAATCGGCTGCAACAACAACGCGATCGCCAAATTCAAGAAGCCGTATCTCAAATTGAAGCTCGTTTAAAACCATTGCTTGCCAAAATTGAGCAGGTACTGAAAGAGTTTGACCGCGAAGGTCAGAAAGACAGCGAGACAAAACAAAGGCTAGAAAAAAAGGCGGCGGATATCCGACAGGAAATTTCGGAAGCACCTGCTTTAGCCGCACAGCTTGCCGATCGCCAATTGATTTTGAACGAAGAAAGACTACTAGACGAACGCATAATCGAACAAACGGCGCAATGGCGGAGCGAGTTAAAAGCTGATCTCTTAGAGATGATCGAAGAACAAAATGATTTCTTTAGCGCCACCGATGCCTCGATCGCGGTACGGGGATATGCCAATGATTTAAAGGCGATCGGCGCACTCGAAGTAGTAGTCGAAGCCTTAATCGATCAAATAAATTCCCACAGCGAAGAAGGTCCTGTGGCGCGGTTGCGTGGCAGTCATGAACAAACCCTCACTTTTATTTACAACAAAGCCCTCGAAAATCGCTCCCGTGTCGATCGCGCCCCTGATGTCCAGCCCACCGCCCGTCACCGCAAATCCGAAAAACGTCCCGCTTTATATACTGACCTTGGTGGCAAGGTTTTGGTATTTGGTGGACACGATCGCTTACAAACAGCCGTCAAAAATCGGTTGCGCGATTCGGCAATCAATTTAATGTGGTACACCGAGCAGGATGGTTTACAACTTGCGGCGCAAGGTGAAAGTCAAATTGCAGGTGGCGATCTAATTATTATTGTGACGGGTTATGCCAGCCACTCACTCACTGAGAGAGCGATCGAGGCTTGCCGTCGGGCTAACAAAACCTATGAAATTGTGAATACAACAGGTATGACCAGACTATTAGAAGTAATCGAATCGGGACTAAAGGCGAAACAATTAGCGCGTCACTGGAAACAAGGCTAAGAGATGCCGCGCTATGCGCGGTTATCTTGATATTGCTTGATAAGTAGCTGGTTGCAATTAAAAATAAAATGTGGAACGGGCATCTTGCCCGTCAACAGGCTAGAAGCCTGTTCCACTATCTAACAATTAATTAAGCCTACTTATTGCTCGATATTGCTTGGATGCAAGGCGCTGTATTAAATAAATTACGGTCATGGACAAACAAACTACAAAACAACTCACGGCGCTGGATATCGATCGCATTGTCGAAATGGCTTGGGAAGATCGCACGACTTTCGATACGATTTACGACCAATTCGGCATTGCTGAATCTGAAGTGATTAAAATCATGCGTCAGTCCATGAAGCGCTCATCTTTTTTGATGTGGCGATCGCGGGTGAGTGGACGCAAAACCAAACATGGCAAAACCTCTGACGCACAAAGGTTTCGTTGCGATCGCCAAGACAAACCCAAAAATCGTTAGATATAAAAGCTGAAGCGCCCACTTAGCGTACGCATCAGCTTATTAAGGGACATAATCTCTTAACTTTGGGTTTGATTTAACTCACTAGCACTGTAAGATAACAACTACACCTTGGGGCATCTCGAATTTTGCCATATCGATCGCCATGACGCTCAATGACGACCTAACAACTTTAAATATCGAATTAGATATTGAGTTAGATAACGAATCATCGCCACTAAATCCATTAAGTCCATTGGATCTGCCCCCCGAAGAGGAAATAACTCTTGCAGATCCTGATGAGATGTTGGCATTCTTAAACTCAGAGATCATCCTCGAAAGGATGCAAGCCGCTAGAGCTTTTTGTGAACTAGAAGACGATCGCGCTGTTCCCCGCCTCATCGAACTGCTGCAAGATGAATGTCCCCTAGTCCGTGTTAGTGTCGCCTATGCCCTCGGACGCAATAAAAGTGAACAGGCGATCGCGCCATTAATCAATCAACTCAGTCAAGACTGGAACGGCTATGTCCGCAAAGGGATCGTCTGGGCTTTGGGAACCTGTCACGCCGCATCAGGACTACAGCCACTAATTTCCGCGCTCAAATATGACATTACGGCGGTGCGTCTATGGGCGGCGAGTGCGCTGGGACAATTGGGCGATATTCAAGCGATCGAGCCTCTAGTTGAAGCCTTGGCTAGCGATCCGATGTCGGCTGTGCGAGGCAACTGTGCATGGTCACTGGGGAAGTTAGTCGGGCAGATGCGTAATCAAATTTCACCGCAGAGCGAGCTTTATCATGAGCTTGTGGATGCACTGATTAATGCTCTCGATGATGACGATTTGAGTGTGCAAACTGATGCGAGAAACACGTTGCGGAAGTTAGGTGATCCACGCGGATTAAAGGTGCTAGATCGCATCGAAATGGATCAAGGATATTGTGAGTTTTAGCTAGATATTCCAAACAACGGGTGCGCGGCTTCTTTACTTTATTTTTTGCACAAAAAAAATTTGACAATGGCGCGATCGCTGCTATAGTAAATAACTGCATATAACAAATGCAAATTTGAAGCTACACAGATAAATACGCGAATGTAGTTTAGTGGTAAAACCTCTGCCTTCCAAGCAGATGTTGCGAGTTCGATTCTCGCCATTCGCTTTTTTAAGTTTTTAAGCAGCATAAGCTGCATATACTGGCGATGGCAGCTTGGGATAGGCTCTCAATACATGGCGGTATACGGCGATCGCCTTATCATCGACATCGACATTTGTGTAAGTGTCTACGGGTAATCCTGAATTATCACTGTAGAGAAAGTCATGAATCTTATTTTTGACGCGATCGCGGGTTGATTCTTTGTCACACCAGCGATCAACTTGAAGATCTTTGGCTTTGAGGGTTGCTAGCAGTTCCACAGAGATTTGCTTAATGCGCTTAATTTCGGTAGGACTGAGATCGGGTTTGGAGAGCAAGTCATAGATCGCTAGGGATTCCTCATCTAGACCTTCACGCATGGCACGGGTTTGTTCGGCATTAAGGGTTTGGGTAAAATCAAGTAAGTCGGCAAACGTTACTTCGATTGCGACTCGATCTTTTTCACTGTTATAGTCAGCAACGATGGCTTCGTAATGCTTTTGTAAGTCGGTACGCATGGGATTTTGAGTTAGTAAGCGATTGAGACGGTTTTCAATGGATTGTTTGAGATTTTGGACTGTGGTGTTTTTGGTGGGACTATGCCCAAATTCAGCACGGAGGCGATCGAAATCAATTTGGCTAATGTCATAGATTGGAGTTAATTCGCTGGCTCGATTGGCTTGGACTGTAATCGATTCATTGACGATCGCTTGGAGTTGTCGCAGAATATCGCTGATGTCGGCTTGTTCGCGGTCTTGTTGTAGCAGTTTGTATAGAAACTTGATGGCGTTGTAGGAATTGCGATATTGACTTACTTCGGGGTTATTGATACAGGCTTGAAATTTGTTGAATACATCGCGGCAGAGGATTTCTAATTGTTTGCGAGTGCGATCGCTTTGATTGGCGGCTTCTTTGGCAGCGGCGATCGCGGCATTAAGGGCAATCCCTGTATTCTCTATGATGTCGGATAGGGAGGCTTGGCGATCGCCTAAAAAAATTCGCACAGCATCAATGGCGGCAACGAGATTTTCTAATAGTTCTGATTCTGGCTTGGTGGGGTCGGTATTTTCATTATTTTCCTGTCCCTTTACATAGTCCTTGAGGGCAGCACGAAGGTTTTTGAGGATGCCGCAATAGTCCACAATTAAGCCGTTGGTTTTGCCTTCGTAGACACGATTTGCCCTAGCGATCGCTTGCATGAGGGTATGTGCTTTTAAGGGTTTGTCGAGATAGAGGATCGAGAGGCTAGGTACGTCAAAACCTGTGAGCCACATGGCACAGACAATGGTGATACGGAAAGGATGATCGGGCTTTTTAAACGCGGATTCCACATCGAGACTTTGACCATCGGCTAACTCAAACCCGTCTTTGATTAATTTGCGATAGGGCAAGATATCCAAATCCCATTTACGGAATTTTTCGATTTCGCCTTGTTCTTCGCTGATGATGACAGCGCTCTGGGTTTCTTTCATCCATGCGATTTGTCGCCTTTGATAGTTCTCATCTTGATCGCTAGGTGCAGCCCTCAAATTTTTTTCTAACTGGCGGATATGCTTCTGCCAGTATTTATCAATCAGTTGGTGCATTCGGATACAGGTGATTTTGTCGATGCAGATGAGCATGGCTTTGCCAGATTCCCAAGCTGTGGCGTAGTGCTGGACAAAATCACGGGCGATCTGGTCTAGACGTTTTTCGGCGGTGATGATGTGATAATCGCGTTTGAGAGCCTTTTGGAGGCGTTGCTCAATATCAACATTATCTATTTCTAATTCTTCTATTTCCTTAGCAATGCGCTCATTCAAGTCTGTGGTTTCAATGCCGAGCTTTTCGCCGCGAGTGTCGTAGTAAAGGGGAACAGTGGCTTTGTCATCAACGGCGCGTTGGAAGTCATAGGTGGAGACATAATTGCCAAACACACGGCGGGTAATGTCATCATCAGAGAAAAGGGGTGTGCCTGTAAAACCGATATAGCTAACATTTGGTAAAGCATCGCGCATATTTCGAGACAGCAAACCATATTGGGTGCGGTGGGCTTCATCGGAAATGACGATGACATCGTCTCTGAGGGAATAGGGTTGCTCGACTTGTTGATTAAACTTTTGAATGAGTGTGAACACATGGCTTTTTTGCAAGCCGAGCAGTTGCTGGAGATGGTCGCCACTTCTTGCCCGACAGGGATCTTTGTCGTTGTTGACTACGCTGCATCCTGCGAAGGTCTTGTAGATTTGCGAGTCGAGATCATCCCGATCGCTACAGATGACAAAAGTAAAGTTTGCGCCTAATTTGCGGTGAATTTTGCGGGTGAAGAATACCATTGAGTAGCTTTTGCCTGAGCCTTGGGTATGCCAGAATACGCCAAGTTTTCCTTGTCTTGCTTGGCGATCGCGTACTGATTGGATGGCTTTGTTGACACCGAGATATTGATGGTTTTGAGCAACAATTTTGATGGTTTTACCAGAGGAGTCGTCAAAGAGAATGAAGTTCTCGAAGAGGTCGAGAAAGTTGGCTTTGTTGCAGATGCCTTTGAGTAGGGTTTCCATATCGACAACGCCTTTGTCTTCTTCTGCTAGGCGTTTCCATTCATGAAAATGCTCAAAGCGACTGGATAGAGAACCGATGCGGGCATCAATGCCATTGGCTAAAACGATGAAAGCATTGTGGTGAAATAGATGTGGGATTTTGACTTTATAGTCTGAGAAGTTCTGCTCATAAGCTGCACGGATATGTTTATCAACATTTTTTAATTCCATAAACAGTAATGGAATACCATTTACAAAACCGACAATATCAGCACGGCATTCGTGGGAATAACTTCTTATTTTAAGTTCGCGAACGGCTAGAAAATGATTGTTATTAGGATTCTCAAAGTCAAAAATCTTGAGGCGGCGTTTTTCGCGATCGCCTTTGGCATTAGTAAAAGTAACCTGTACACCATCTTTGAGGAGGTTGTATTTGTCGTGATTGGTGGCGAGGAGGGTTTGGGCGGTGCTGGTTTCGACTATTTGTCTGATTGCTTCTTGGTAGGCGGTTTCGGGGAGATTGGGGTTAAATTCTGTGAGTTTTGTGTATAAATAACGGGTGAGGATGACTTCGCGATCGCTGTCTCTGCCAAGTGTGCCATTTTTGCCAAAGGTTTCGGTATTCCAAGCATAGACGACATCCCAACCAAGGCGATCGCGCAGATATTCGGCGGTGGTTTGCTGTACGAGGGTGTCTTCGTTATATTTGGTCATGGCGATTTGACAGTTAGGCTAAAATAGATCTAGCTCTGAAATTCTTTATTAAAATCTTAGCAATTTTAAGGGTTGCATGGGAATATCGATCAGGCAATAAAAAGTATTACCCTTTGAATGTGTAACTAAAGCAAATGACACAAGCAATTGCACCACCGTTAGCCTTGTATGATCGTGACTTTTACCAATGGGTACAAGAAACCACAGAAAAGTTAAAGACTAAAGATTTTGACCATGTGGATTTAGAGAATTTAATAGAGGAGATCGAGAGCTTGGGAACGTCTGAAAGGAGCGAGGTATATAACCGTTTGGCTACCCTCTTAGAGCATTTGCTTAAGCGGATGTTTGTAGATATGCCTCAAGAGTTTAATGGCTGGGAGAATACAATTCGCGAACAAAGAAAGCGACTGAAACGGGTGCTTAAATTGTCCCCTAGCCTTAAAAATTATTTTACTGAAATATTTGATGAAGCTTTTGTTGATGCTCTTGAAGAAATTCGTAAGGAGAAAGGATATAGGCTGGTTAAGTTTCCTGATGTATGGCAGTTTAACTGTGACATTGACTCAATGCTTAATGTTGATTTCTGGGAGTAGCGATCGCGGCGATCGCATTTGACTTTGGGGAAGTGGCTGAAAAGTTATCGATCAATATCAAGCGATATCGATCAAGTTTAATCGGTTGTGATCGATAGACTTTTGCATAGTAATAACACCTAAACCATTATCAAATAAAGGTTTTAGATCAAGACACTTCTCGATCGTCAAAATTTCTATCGATCGCAATTTATCCATGATGATCGATAGATTATTGTGCAGCAAATTTCGTGAAAGCATACTGCGTAAGGGTTTTGCTTGAAAATAATTCTTGGCTATCGAGCAGTCTATCGATCGCCTTGTTCGATAGGCTAATAATTTTGATCGATAGATCGACAAATATTTTTTGATCGGCGGGTGGTTCGGCGCTGTTGTCTTCAATCCCGATCGCAATGATGCCGCCTTTGGCATTGGCTAAACAAACACAGTCTTTTGCAAGTTCGCTCCAGTCTGCATTTTTGCCTGTGACAACTTTGAGGGATTTCTTTTCTAAAAATTGGGTTTCTGTTGAATATGGTGATGGATTCATGCGCCGATCGCTCCACTCATCAGTTTAGGAAGTAGAAGATCACGGGCTTGTTGTAGTTTTTTATTAGTTTTATACAAATTCTCAAGCTGTCGATCAATGGGAGTTACATATTCTGTGAACATCTGAACAAGCTGATGCGTTGGTTGAACTAGCTCAACATTATGTAAATCTTTTTTTGTAATTGCCGCAAATATAGCTCCACCTCCGATCATGTCTTCTTTAAAAAAATGACTTTTAAGTTGATAGAAAAGAAAATTTTGTTGAGAGAATTTTGATCTTATGGCTGCGAGTCCACGTCCTATAACAATTTTATCTAGGGTAATGTTAATACGCCCAACAGGAGCGCGAACGCTGAATAAAATATCATTAGGTTCAGCAATTCTTGATTCTATAGTGCAATAAGTTTTATTCTCAGGAAATCGAGATCCAAAATTTGTAACTCCTTGATGAAATGGTAAACCTATTCCATTGTCGTTATAGCTTTCAGAAGGTGGACTTTGCCCCATAACCGTTTCAGCAACTTCACACAGTCTCACTTTCTCCCATCCTTCAGGGATACCACCTACAACTTTGCTGTGTTCGTGACAGGGGAAACGGAGATGGACAAACCATTCTTTATAGAGCAGATGTAGCGATCGCTCAAGCAACTGAATACGCCGCCGATTATTTTCGATAAGATCATCATAAGCAGAGATGATATCAGCGATTTTGTTTTGTTCTGGAATTTCTGGAACTAAAAACTTAATAGACAGAAGTTTTTCTTGGCTTAAATTATCCTGTGCTGCTCCTTGAGTAAATTGCTGAAGTTTTTGTTTCAGTTGAGCATCAAAAAGATATTTAACAAATCTTATATCTGCTTTTTCAGGATAGGGAGTAAATCCAATGATACTATCAGGAAAGCAAGCATCTATTCCTAGAATGGCAGTGTCAGCAATGTTTGCAGCAATTGTTATACAAAGTGTCCCTGCTTGCCAAAGCTTACTCTGAGCAAGACCTGCTTCACTATAAGTTTGTGTAAAGTTGGTAATGTAAAGTCCCGAATGTTTTACATCACCTGTTTGTATAAACGGATAAGATCCACCATAAAGATGTTCAGCATCACGCGGTCTATGTCGAGATCTTCCACGACCAATATTTCCAAGCTCATCTAAAGTTTTTAGCTCCCAACTCATATCTCTAACTCCTTAAAATCCATTCTCTCTCTAACCTTACTTACTTCACCCCATCAGGAAAAGCAGCATCAAAAACCTGCTCAACAGAAAACGGGCAAACATCGGGCAGATCCACCTCTAAAAGTTGAGTTTCCCTAAAAAACAATTCCAAACCTAACTCATAACCAACAGAAACAGCCTCTAACAGATAAGACTTAAAGCTAGGATTTCGGTTAATGTGTCGTTGGATTTGTTGACGTTGCACCCGAATCGTTACTTGCCAACTCTTACTACGCTTTTCTGGTTGATAAACCCACTTCAACAAATGTCCAATCAAAACACCCAACCGATTTTCTAACTCGCGCCTTTCCTGCCTACCCAAAGACTCAATCTCCTCCACCAAATTCTCAATATCTAAACCTTTCAATTCGCCAGACTGCAACAACCTAGACTGTTCCAAAGTCCAAGCATAAAAATCTGTATCATAAAGTTTTGTCGTCATAACTTTAGCCATACTCGCAACCACTCACTAAACACCTTCAGGAAAAGTCAGATCAAAAATTTGCTCAACAGAAAAAGGACATTCCATAGGTAGATCCTCATAGTCTAGCGGAGTCTCACGCACAACCAGCGCCAAACCCGACTCATGCGCCGAAGCGATCGCCTCTGGCAAATACGACTTCAAACTAGGATTTTGTTTTAACAGTTTTAATACCTCCTTACGTTGCTCTCGAATTGTTGCCCGCCAACTCTTAGTACGCTTTTCTGGTTGATAAGCCCACTTCAATAAATGTCCAATCAAAACACCCAGCCGATTTTCTAACTCGCGCCTTTCCTGCTTACCCAAAGACTCAATCTCCTCTACCAAATTTTCAATATCTAAACCTTTCAAATCGCCAGACTGCAACAAACGAGCCTGCTCCAAAGTCCAAGCATAAAAATCTAAATCATAAAGTTTTGTCGTCATCAGTTTCTCTATTTGCTAATTGTTTATAGAACAATTCAAAAAAATTAATGCCAATCGACAATAGACAGACCATTAACCCTACTAAATTCGCGAGTATTGTGCGTAACCAGAACAGAATTTGTCGCTAGAGCAGCACCAGCAATCAGCACATCAAAAGGACCAATAGGCTGACCTTGTTTTTCGAGTTGAGCGCGAATACCTGCGGCGGCTTCAGCCATATTTTGCTCAAAAGGTATCACTTGCACCTGAGCAAGAAATTCTTCGAGTTGCTGCAACCTCTTCACAGAGGCACTAGATTTTTTAATCCCGAAGTAAAGCTCAAATACAACAATGGTCGGAACAAGAATCTCGTCAGACGGAGTATTACCCAAATTCTGGGATACCTGCCCCATTCCCTTGAAATAGTAAATTATCGTGTTTGTATCAAGCAAAAACATTAGATAGGTTCCCGTGGCACATCTTGCCCTAAATTAGCTCTTATCTCACCTAGATCAGGAAAATCAGACCAAGCACCAGACAAGCTTTCAACAGTTTCTTGCCACTTTGTCAAATTATTACTAGCCCATCTTTTTTTTAAAAACGAGCTAATCAAAGCCCCTAAAGCTAGCCGATCCTCATCATTAGCTTGCTCAAAAGCCACCTGAATCTCTGGCTCAACCGCGATCGAAATAGTTTTCATAATGTCACCTCCAGCATTATTTATATTCTAAAACGTTGAAAATTTTGACGAATAATCTCATACTAAGCCGATCTCACTCAATGCTGCCAAACGCTCTACCCTGCTCCAAAGTCCAAGCATAAAAATCTACATCATAAAGTTTTGTCGTCAAGCCATTTTCTTTTCCTACCAATTATTGATAAATTAAAAAATCTTGGGGAGTAACAATCTGAATATCTCTAAATGGATTGAGGACAAGGAGATCGTCATCACCAGTAATGATAAAACTTGCATTGCCATTAACTGCTAACTCAAGAAACTTATTGTCTTTAGGATCTCGACAAACATCAATCTCTTGCCTAATTTCCACTAACTCCGACCGCGCTAAAAATTTAGATAAAAATACCTGACGCTCCTCAAGGGTTAAATATTTATTAAATTTTTTGCGCCCTAAAACCTCTTCAAATTCTGATAGCGTTGACTCTGAGCGTAAGAGTATACTCCTAGCAAATATCAACTCAACTACACGAAAAGGAGGAGAATTTTTAAGCAGTAAGCTGCTAATTAAAACATTGGTATCAAGAACAACTCGCAAATTTTTATTCTTCATCTTCATCATTGAGAAGCTCATTTAATATTTCAGGTGTTAGACCTCGCTTTTCAGCCCGATCGCCAATTTCTCGCATCACCTCAACCAGATTCTTACTAGCCAATCTGTCCTTAAAAAACGAGCTAACCAAAGCCCCTAAAGCTTGCCGATCCTCATCATTAGCTTGCTCAAAAGCCACCTGAATCTCTGGCTCAACCGCGATCGAAATAGTTTTCATAATGTTACCTCTAGCATTATTTACAATTCTAAACCATTGAAAATTTTGACAAATAATCTTGTACTAAGCCTATCTCAATGCTGCCAAACGCTCACGCACTTCAGGCGACCTAAAACCAAGAATGATATCTTTAGGACTTACCCCAAGCTTCTCCAAATCTTGATCCACCATCACCTCCGTACTATTTTGTTGAATCCATACCTTCCCATCGATTAAATCCAGATGAATCGCACAACCATAAAATCGATAATCATTACGCCATCCAGAATGCAACACCAAATAGCGATCGCGCTCCTTATCAAAAATCAACCTCGCATCAGGATCATCCGCACTAAAATCTTGCAGAAACTGACAAATAATTTGGCGATACTCACTTACTCGATCCATTGCGTAATAACCTCTTTTTTAATGTCGTAAATAATTAGCTTTACTTGGTATCTAGTTATCACAATTTTAGCAGGTTCAAATTTGAGAAAGTCTTTCTGGACATCACTCGGAACAGCCAAATAAAGCTCTCGATCTAACTCATTGGCAACTTCTAAAGCAATGCGGTAATTCAGAAATTGCCCTAAAGCAGTATGAAACTCTGAAATTGCGGAACCACCAGCAAAACTCTTGATCTCGACAGCAATTTTGCGTCCTTCTCGCTCAGCCGCGATCGCCATTTCCGCAGCCAAATCTATATACACATCAGCAATACCATAGCGCAAGCGATAGGGATCATCCGTAATTTTCCATCCCTCTTTTTCTAAAGCAACCCTGACAACGTTATGAAAAATATCTCTTACCATATATTTTAGATTCCTAACTCCTTGAAATTTTGCGCGATCGCCGCCGCCAGATCCACCGCCTCAGCATTCAAACCCTCAAGCTCAATGTGAATATCCCGCAAAGTCTCCTCAAAATCAAAATCCTCATCAACCTCTTCAGGAGCAACACCCACATAACGCCCAGGAGTCAAACTCCAATCATTCGCCGCCAACTCAGCGCGATCGACCAGCTTCACCAAACCCTGCACATCCCGATACTTGCCATCAGGAAAACGTTCCGCCAGCCATACCGTCTGTTTATGAAAATAGCGAACGTGCTTTAGCTGTTCCACCGCCTCCTGTCGCCCCAAATCCGCCGCCTTGCGTTCCTTGGTGACATCCCGACTCGACCAGCGATCGCTATCCTTCGCCAACCGTTCCTTTTCGCACCAGTCCATCACCCGACAGCCCAACTTATAAACAAGATCCGCTTGCTTCACCAGATCGCGGCTAGTTTCCGCAAGAGGAGCAAAACGAATCACCGCATCATTAAGATTAATCTCATTCTTACTCTTGTTCCCCTCTCCTGCGGGAGAGGGGCTAGGGGTGAGGGTCTTAGCATCCCCCCGAAATACCTCCACATCCTTGATTAAAGTCGTCAAACTCTCCTCAAACTCTTGCATCGGTGCGACTTCACCTTTTAGCGTTTGCGAAATTCCCTTTACAAAAGGATTCATCTTGTCTCGAAATAAAGCGATCGCCTTCGTATAACCATCAACCGACTCAAAACAACCATTGACAGCGTTTAACGTGCGATCGAGATAATCCCGCACCAGTTTAAGAAACTTGTCTTCCTGTCCCCGATATAGCCACACGATCGCTAATAGATTCTGTAACTGCTCAGGACTAAAATCATAGATTTTGCGCGTCACTTTGCGGTAGATATTCCGCGCATCCAACATCAACACATGATCTTTATGTTGCGGCAACTTTGCCCGATTAAAAAACCACAACTCACAAGGCACAGTACGCGTATAGAAAAAATTCGAGCGAATCGCCACCATCATTTCCACATCACCCGTGCCGATCAGCTTTTGACGTACCGTTGCCTCTGTTCCCCCTGCACTCGAAGCCTGAGACGACATGACAAATCCTGCTCTGCCGCGATCGGTCAAATAGCTATAAAAATAGGTAATCCAAAGATAATTACCATTAGAAATCTTCTTGTTTTTGTTGACACTCGGCAAACCAAACAACAAACGCGGATCGTTTTTGACCTTCTCCTCATCCACCTCATCCACATTAAAAGGTGGATTCGCCATCACAAAATCAGCCTTACCCAACAACTCATGGGGATCTTCATAGTAAGTAATCGCCTTTTGCATATCACCCTCCAACCCATGCACCGCCAAATTCATCTTGGCAAGCCGAATCGTGGTGGGATTTTTCTCCAAACCTTTAAAGGTTAATGAGTGCGGGTTGCCCTGTCGATCCTCCACAAAATGAGCGCTCTGGACAAACATCCCCCCAGAACCACAGGCAGGGTCGAGCAAAATACCGCGATCGGGTTCTAAGACATTAGCAATCAACGCAACCAACGACACAGGCGTAAAAAATTCACCATTATCATGGGCTTTCAGATCCGCAAACTGCGTCAAAAAATATTCATAAATTCGCCCAAAGACATCCCCCTTAACCTGTTTTAACTCCTCTGGATTAAGCGCTCTGAGCAACTGCCCCAAAACCTCATTATCTAGTTCTTGATATTCTTGCTTCGGTAGTTCACCCTTAAGCGTGGTGTAATCCGACTCAATCGACTCCATCGCCTCAATGACTGCCTTAGCCCGATCGCGATCGTCCCCAAGTGCCACTAAATAATCAAACTGTGCCTCTGGGCTTAAAAAGATCGCACTCCTCTGTGAAAAATCTTCTTTCTTTAGTTCGCGCACCTTACCACCCCGTTTCGGCAAGTTAGCAATAATCTCATCCTTAACCGCCAAATAACGACTATAGGCATGACGCAGGAAAATCAACCCCATCACAGGCATGAAATACTCATTACTGGCATAGTTGGAGTTAGACCGCAACGTGTCAGCAGCACCCCACAGGCGCTTTTCAATTGCCTCAATATGTTCGAGTTGCCCCATATTTGACCCTATAACTTACCGACATTAACTTCACTAGCCTCTAGCATAACCATCACTAACCCCATTCGATCCACGATCAAGAAATAATTATGATTTTGCTTAACCGCAGATGCCAATAATTACGAATAATTAACGTGAAGCATCGATTACTTGTTAGACCATGAGATCGCGAATTATGATGCTAGCCAGATTCAGACCAAATAGGGCGGGTAAATAGGAAATCGTGCCGTAATACGATCGCTTAAAATTATTGCCATCGGTCAACTGTACCGATTCACGATTTACTAGCTCTTCAGAATAAACAGCAACGATATTTGCATTGCCAAAACCCTTGCGGCGCAAACCTTTACGCACTTTGTAAGCAAAGCGACAACAATCAGTCTCAAAAATCGGTGCAATTCTCACCTTCTGCGGATCAACTCGCCCACCCGCACCCATACTACTTGCCACCTTTACGCCATTAGTCACCGCCGCGCCCAAAAAATACAGCTTTGGTTGCAGACTATCGATGCAGTCCAAAACCCAATCAAATTTCGGTGTGACTAGCTCTAACATCAAGTCAGGCGTAAGAAATTCTTTGATCACAGTCAATTGGATTTCAGGATTAATGTCATACATCCGCGCTGCCATCACATCAGCTTTATGCATATCAAAGGTGCTATCTAGCGCCACAATTTGACGATTTTTGTTAGAAGGATCAACGCGATCGCCATCAATAATTGTCATCGCCCCAATCCCCGCCCTACATAAAAACTCAGTCGCAAAGCTCCCAACTCCTCCCATGCCGACTACCAATACATTCGCTCTCTTTAGCTGGTTAAGGCTATCGGAACCGATAAGTAATTCTGTACGTTGTAACCAATCTGTCATGACAAAAATTTAATCGTAAGTATAGAGTTGAAATCAAATATAGGGTAAAGACGAGGCGGATCGAGATAAACCAAATCAGTTCTTTGGACTTCCGTTAATACTTTGCGATAATCCAATCTGTAGACTGGCATTTACCTTTTAATTGGCTAGACAATCCCGCAATATTTTTACTCATCGTTGCAGGAAGAAGACAAGAATAAATGAAGCGAGATTTTTCTTGCTACCCTGATATTGAACTGGGTATACGGTAAATTAGACATCGAAGGACAAAAGACTACTCATCTAGCAGCAATCACAGAGTTTGGAATTTCATTTTCAATAAAAAAGAGGGCGTATGCCCTCTTTTTTATTGCTTGGTTTATGAATTAGACAGAAGCCAAGAAGGTCTTCTTGTATTCCACAAGAGCTTCCTTCAAGATGGTTTCAGCTTCATCAGAGAGCTTCTTCTCAGCCCTGATGATTTCACCATACTTAGGCTTGCTGGTTTCCAAGTAGTTACGCAGACCCTTGTTAAATGCACCAACTTGAGAAACTTCGAGTTCATCAAGATAGCCATTAATCGCGGTGTAGATAATCGCCACTTGATCGCCAACAGGCAATGGAGAATACTGAGGCTGCTTGAGAATTTCACGCAGACGGATACCACGAGCTAGTTGCGCTTGAGTAGTTTTGTCCAAGTCAGATGCGAACTGAGCGAATGCTACAAGATCATCATACTGAGCGAGTTCGAGTTTGATCTTACCAGCCACCTGTTTCATCGCCTTGATTTGCGCTGCGGAACCAACACGGGATACCGAGATACCAGGGTTGATCGCAGGACGAATACCAGCATTGAAGAGGTCAGAAGACAAGAAGATTTGACCATCGGTAATCGAAATTACGTTGGTAGGAATGTATGCCGATACGTCACCCGCTTGGGTTTCGATGATTGGCAATGCGGTCATCGATCCACCACCGAGTTCATCACTCAACTTCGCAGCCCGTTCGAGCAAGCGAGAATGTAAGTAGAATACGTCTCCAGGATAGGCTTCACGACCTGGTGGACGACGAAGCAAGAGAGCCATTTGGCGATAGGCTTGAGCTTGTTTGGACAAGTCATCATATACAATCAGAGTGCCTTTACCCTTGTACATGAAGTACTCAGCCAATGCTGCGCCAGTGTAAGGAGCGAGGTATTGCAAGGTTGCAGGATCGTTGGCACTTGCCATAACGACGATCGTGTATTCCATTGCGCCGCTTTCACGGAGCTTGTTAACTACGTTCGCAACGGTAGAAGCTTTCTGCCCGATCGCTACATATACGCAGATACAATCCAAACCTTTTTGGTTAATGATCGTGTCTACCGCAACGGAAGTCTTACCAGTTTGGCGATCGCCAATGATTAATTCGCGTTGACCACGACCAACAGGAATCATCGCGTCGATCGCAGTAATACCAGTTTGTAGCGGTTCAAATACGGATTTACGAGCAATAATGCCAGGGGCGGGAGATTCGATTAAGCGAGATTCGGTTGCTTTGATTTCGCCTTTGCCATCGATGGGTTGAGCCAAACCATCAACAACGCGACCAATGAATGCTTCGCCTACGGGAACTTGAGCAATACGTCCAGTTGCTTTAACCGAGCTACCTTCAGCGATTTTGCGACCTTCACCCATCAACACAACACCAACGTTGTCTTCTTCAAGGTTCAGCGCAATGCCGACAGTACCATCTTCAAATTCTAGCAACTCGCCAGCCATGCACTGTTCCAAGCCATAGACACGAGCGATACCGTCACCGACTTGCAGGACAGTACCAACGTTAGAAACTTGCAGCTCTTGGTTATAATTAGCAATTTGCTGCTTGATAATATTGCTTATTTCGTCAGGTCTGATGCTAACCATAGTTGTGTTTTACCAATTATCAGCGATCGATTTGTTTTTAATGTTTTAGGGATTTAGCTATTAGCTTTTTGGGGATTTGGTAATTGGTGATTGGTAATTGATAATTCGTAATTCGTAATTCGTAATTATTTTTCCTTTTTCCTTTTTCCTTTTCCCTGAGACTATACGCCAGCAGTAAGGCTGCTCTTCAAACGGCGCAGTTGTCCACGAATACTGGCATCAACGACTTGAGAACCAACTTTGATGATTACGCCACCGATCAAATCGGGGTTAATGGTCACAGCTAATTCGACACTTCTTGATTTGGTCATCGCTTTGACGCGATCGCAAATGGTATCTTCTTGCGCTCTGCTCAATTTCAACGCCGATGTAACTTCAGCAAGGGATACTTGATCAATTACACGCAACAATGACTTGAACTCACTGATGATTTCGCTGAGAAAAGCAATACGTTTGCGATCAACCAATAGAAGCAAAAAGCTTTTGGTAACAGTATCAACCTGCGAACCAAACACACTTTCAATTACGCCTTTTTTGACGTTTGCGCCAATTAAGGGACTAGCAAAAAGTTGGCTTAACTCAACGGAATCGCTAAGAGTATTGCCAATTAGGCGCACATCTTTCGCGATCGCATCCAAATTATTCTGCTCTTGAGCCAAGGACAGCAAAGCCTCAGCATAGGGAGCAACAACTGCTTGACTAACAGAACTAGATTTCATGTTTTCTCCTAGTCAGAACTCAAAAGGGCAATGCTACGGTCAATCAATTCGATCTGAGTGGACTCACTCAAACCGCGATCAAAATAGGATTGGACACTCGCAAGCGCTTTATTGGCAACTTGCTGACGCAACTGCACAATTACACGATCTTGTTCGGTCGCAATCTCTTGATCGGCAGCTTCACGCAAACGCGCAATATCTGCATCAACCGTTGCCAAAATTAAATCAGCCGCGTGTTTAGCATCAGCTTCTGCTTTCAGACGCAAGTTATCAGCTTCAGTTTTGGCTTGAGCTAATTTCCCTTGCTGAACAGCCAGCTTATCTGAGGCATCCTTTTGGCGCTTTTCTGCATCAGCGATCGCCGATTGGATGGACTCCAAGCGTGCTGACAAGATTTTGCCTAAGAAACCGCGACCTGCATAGATCAACAGACCGATAACGATCACTAAGTTGATTACGTTAGTTTCCAGAATGTCAGTATTTAAACCGAAACCTGAATGTTCTACCGCTTCACTTGCAAGTAAGACGAAATTTGTAATCATAATTTGTAAGCATATTTGTAAGCATAAAGGGGCTTTACGCTAAGACTTTACTAAATTGCCTAGCAGCTTCTCTAGAACTTGGCGACTGAGTGAATCTACTTCCGCGTCCAGAGATGCAGTAGCATCTTGCTTTTGTTTCTCAATTTCTGCTTTAGCGCTACTTACCTTGGCTTGAGCCTCAGCTACAGCCGCATCAATACGTTCCTTGCGAATCTTGTTTGCACCCGCCTGTGCAGTAGCCAAAACATCTTGAGTCGCTTTACGAGCAGTAGCAAGCTCTTGCTCATACTGCTTAACAACTAGTTCTGACTTTTCGAGACGCTCTTTTGCACCGACAATCTGCTCTCTAACATAATCATCGCGATCATCGATCGCTTTGGTTAGAGGCTTGAAGAAAATCACGTTCAGAAGCGCCACGAAAACAATAAACTGCACTGCCATGATTGGTAGTGTGGCATTGATATCAAACAAGCCGCCTTTATGTTCTACTGCTTCCGCAGCCATAAGAACAGTTGAAAAAAGGTTCCAAATTGTCATAGTTATATTTGGGTAACAAGGAGGCTCAAGCCCCCCTGTTTATATTCTTGAAGAATCAAAATGCTTAAGCGAAGGGGTTAGCGAATAGCAATACAAGTGCAACAACCAGACCGTAAATGGTAAGAGCTTCCATGAAAGCCAAGCTCAACAATAGTGTGCCACGGATTTTGCCTTCAGCTTCAGGCTGACGAGCAATACCTTCTACAGCGCGGCTTGCTGCTGTACCTTGACCAATTCCAGGTCCAACTGCACCAAGACCAACGGCGATACTAGCGGCGATTACGGATGCTGAGGCTACTAATGGATCAATCACGTTCTTTTTCCTTCTTAGATTATTTTAAGTGTTTACATATATTGGGAAGTATTCTTCCCGAATCAACTGTTTTGAAGTTCAGACAACCTAATGGTCATCATGCCCTTCATCACCATGTCCTTCCATCGCTTCTCCGATGTATGACGCTGCCAGCGTAGAAAAAATCAAGGCTTGGATGGCGCTGGTAAATAATCCCAGAATCATCAATGGCAGAGGCACAAACAGAGGTACGAGGAGAACCATGACCCCCACAACTAGCTCATCCGCGAGGATGTTACCGAAAAGACGGAAGCTCAGGGAAAGGGGCTTTGTGAAATCTTCAAGAACCCATAAAGGAAGGAGAAACGGCGATGCTTGGATATATCTAGTGAAGTATTCCAAACCGCGCTTACTCAATCCCGCATAGAAATAGGCTAGGGAGACCAACAACGCTAGGGCGATCGTGGTATTGATATCACTTGTCGGGGCAGCAAGCTCACCCTCTGGCAATTCGATCAATTTCCAAGGAACTAACGCTCCTAACCAGTTTGATACGAAGATAAACAAGAATAGACTACCAACAAATGGCACCCATTCCCGATAATGCTTCTCGCCAATCTGGTCTTTCGCGATGCTCTGAACGTACTCTAGAGCATATTCCATGAAATTTTGAAAACCTGCGGGAACACGCTGGTCAGCTTTGGCGGTGCTAGCTCCGATGAGTCCAGCAACTAGTACTGCACCCATGACAACCCAGCTCACGATTAATACCTGACCATGTACCGTAAAGTTACCGAACTCCCAATAAAAGTGTTTGCCCACTTCTAGTGCGGCAAGACTGGTTTGATGGCTTGTTAAATAGCCAAAAGATATTGGATCAATCATGTTCGATATGTTACAACCTGTAGGAGGTTAAATCAGCGAGAATGGAACCCGTCACTTAACTCTTGCTCAAATCTTGAGCAACAATCACTAAAACAGCTACTTTATAGGTCATAAAGCCAAGAAACGCAGGCAAAATTTCCAGTTGATCCGATTTGGCAGCGATCGCAATCAGCAGCACAAATAGCCCAAGTCGAGAAAAGCCGAGGCGATTGGATTCAGTACCCAATCGGTCAACTCCCTTGGTGAGCATTCGGAAATAAGCCGTGCCAACTAATGCACCCACAAAATAACTGAGGGCAATATTCCACCCGTACCAAGCCCATACCGCTAGACCAATAATGATCCCAGAGGCAATGGTTATGGCTAACAGCTTAAACTTCAGGCGGTTATACTCTTCCATGCCATCATCAACCGATGTGGATGAGGTTTCTACAACCGTCTGGGTTGCCGTACTGTTTTTTGCGGGGATAATCTTCACTGTTGACTTTTAGCGATGGTTGCCGATCTTTAATTAAGTGAAGAATTGGTACTGTGATAGTACTCAAAACAGGTGTCCAAAAACTTGGATGTAGCTGCCTACACCGTTGCTAAGCATATCACGCAAGATGTCACATTTGCTTTACAAGTCTTTAACAAATAGCTATGGGTCACTATGCATTGCATCTATGCACTTTGGGCTGATGAACTTTGAACAGTTAAACCTGAAAATGGTTGGGGCAAGCTGCGCTTGCCCCAACCATTTTCATTGGCTAGGTATTTCGACTATATTGGGGTGTTACCATAACAAAAAGTTTTGGCAAATGTTTAAGATTTGCTTAAATTATTAAGTAAAATCAAGTATTCGCTTAAAACTCAATCTTTCTTGTGAGCAGCCAGAATTTGCAACCTATGTCCACATCCTTTGCTAAGCCTCATCCATTTCGGGTTGCCTTCCAAGCCGCAACTTTGTCGCTGATTTCGTCTGTTGCTTTGCTACCTATAGGAGCGATCGCGCAAACTAATGTGGCTCAAAAACCTGAAGTACAGCCAGCTAGTCCAGCACAGCCCGTGACAACGACTAATCCTAATTCTCTTGAGAATAGTGTGTTTAGTATTTCAGGTGGTCAGAGATTGATGTCAGAGTCAATGACCGCAGTTAGTCAGCAAAATTACGATCTAGCTGTAACCAAGTTGCAAGATGCCCGTCAAGTTTTTAACCAATTATCAAATTTTTATCAAGAGTTAACTACTAGCTTTGCGGGGATTGATAATCGCATCTCTGATAGTCATCGTCGTAGAGCTTTGCAATCGGCTCAGTTGCGTGATGAGGCGACTTATCAACTTGCGGTGGTTTATCGCGCTAAAAATCAGCCTGAATTATCCGTACCTCTATTAATTCAGTTGATTCGTAGCCAAGCCCCAACCCGCGAGTTAGGACAACAAGCTTATCAGCAATTGTTTGAGCTAGGTTTTGTTGAAGATCAATTTGTTCGTCCTAGTGCGGCGACTCCTAAGTAAGTAGGCTTAATTGATTGTTAGATAGTGGAACAGGCTTCTAGCCTGTTGACGGGCAAGATGCCCATCCCACAACATCTTATATTTAATTGCAACCAGCTAATTAAGTAATAAAAAGGGCGCTTTGCGCCCTTTTTTATTGTGAACTTTTTGCCCACCATGCTAATCCGTAACGCTGGTTGGGCTTATTTTTTTGAGGAGATTTGAATACAATCCTGAGCTTGTATTTGCCAGTGTTGGGTATTTTGATGAAAATATGTTGTAAGTTATCAACTTGACTGACCGATGACCAGATGCTTTGAGAAATATCGGTGTCTTGCGATCGCATTAAATATAGCTCCAGTATATTCAAACCTTGATCGCTAAAATCTTCGCCAATTTCATATAAGCCATTACCATTTTTGTCGTTGAGCTTGACTTGGCGATCCCAAGTTAAGGTTGCGGAGATAAAGCTATCAGCTTCTAAGGGCTTAGTAAAAATATAGTCTTGGTATTGATCGGCTCCGACAATATTGCTATCCCAGCCGATCGCCTTAATCAGCCCAAAACTTTTCCCTGCTGCCGAAACAGGGGATTGCTGTCCTGCTTGATATTGTTGAAAAGCGCGATTGGCATTGAGTTGTCCTGCACCGAGATTGCGACTGATGGGGACTGTCCGATTTGCATAGGCTTCCGTATCCAGCCAAGTTTTGCCAAATGCATCGAGAATCGTTTTCGACATACCGAGAATTTTACCATCGCCATTATCTTTAATTTTGTCGGCGGAATTAATCAAAACTGCTTTAATCAATTCGTGGCGACGCGCATCCATGCCCCAGTTGCCGCTATCGATCGGACGATTGGCATATTCATGTAACAGAGCGATCGCGCCAACAACGTGAGGGGCAGCAAAGCTGGAGCCATTGGCAGTTTTAAATTTGCTTTGCAGGGTGGGTAGCTTGAGATTATTGCCTGGGGCAAGTAAACCTAGCGATCGCCTCCCATTGATCGGACTTTCGACTCCCGCCGTCCATTTGCCATCTTTATTCAAATCACTAAAAACTTCACCGAGATCATATTTGCCATTGTCATTGCGATCGAGATATGGCTCGTCAATCAAGTTGCCGCGATCGAGTTGACGATAAATGCCATCGACTTCGCGAGTAAATCCGACTGTAAAACCGTTATAGAGATCGGTGGGAATCGGAATACCACCTTTGCCTTGATTTCCTGCAATGATTGGCAAAGTGTTATAAGTGCTAGCAAGCCAATCGACGCAGAGGGTTAGTAATGCATTGCCATCGAGTTTGGGATTAGGTCGCGGATCTTCATTGAGGAGTTCACCAAAGCTAAAGTTGATCGCCCGAACGCTACTGTTATATTGTCGAGCAATATGTTGAGCCGTGAGACAGGCTTCGGGTTGTCCATCTTGGCGGCGTTGGGAATATGCTGCGGAAAGTAATTTTGCATCTGGAGCAATGCCACGGCGAATTTTATCGTGACTAATGATCACCGAAGCAACTTGGGCTGAGTGATCATCCACATTTTTGTTGGGGATAGCGGCTCCATCCCGAAAAAAAACTTCGTAAGGTTGAACGAACGCCCGATCAATCTGTAAGAGTTTATTCGTGATTTTATCAACAGCAAAGCGAGTGGGACGGCTTAACTCAACTTGCCCAACAAATACGCCTTTACCTGTGAGGTTATAAGGAGCTTTTTGTAATGTTCTCGCATCAATGCCTTGGCGATCGGCGGATTTGTCTAGCGCCCAACTTTTGGGACAAACAGCGATATTTGTCGCTATGCTAACCAAAATTCCACTGACAAACCAATTTAATCTATGCATTTTATTTCCGTGCTACAGAAGAGATGCGTTTTGAAAGAACAACCAAGATAAAAAGAAATTACTGATAAATATCGCTAATAAAGATGTTACAACCGCCGTAGTTGTTGACTCCCCTACACCTTTTGCCCCACCTGTAGTGTTTAAGCCCCATGTTGTCCCGATCGCCGCTATTAAAACGCCAAAGATACTGGATTTAATCATGGCGGCAATTAAGTCCCAAGGCTTGAGTAAATTTTGGACAGAATTAAGAAACATCGTGTATGGGATCGCATACATCGCTTGGGATAAAAATAAGCCCCCTGCCATACCCGTTAAAAATCCTAAAATTGTTAATAATGGCAACATTGATAAGCAGGCGATCGCTCTAGGCGTGGCTAGATAATCAATGGGATCTGTCCGCAACATATACAATGCGTCAATTTGTTCGGTAACTTGCATCGTGCCGATTTCAGCAGCAAATGCGGAACCAATACGACCCGCAATGATTACGGCTGTCAATACAGGAATTAACTCACGCGCTAAGGCGATCGCCAAAATACCGCCGATCGCCTGTTGTGCGCCAAAGTTAATAAATTCTTTGGCAACTTGAATGGTGAACACCGCACCGACAAATGAAGCCGTAATTAACGTGATTAAAAGTGATTCCGTTCCAACCATTGACATTTGCTCAAGGGTATTGCGCCAGTGAAAGCGACGGTAGATCAAAATATGGGTGATGATTTGTCCGATCAGCAGACAACTTTTTCCTAGCTTAATCAGCCAATCGCCAAAATTCCCCATGATTTATTCCTATGTTTTTTATAGCCTTAAAAATATTTCACAATTCAGGAATTAGCACACTATAGATGCTAAAAAAATTATAGTCTAAATTAATACTTCATATTTGAGGCTTCTAACTCAGTGATAAAAAATATAAAACAAATAAAACAAATTTTGAGCTTTGCGATCGCCGCCATAATCTCCTGCTTGCTGATCGTAGCTTGCGGACAAACAAGCTCCCCCGATAGCAATAAACCCAATAGCCCCACCAGCGCAGCTAGCCAAACCGCGATCCCTATTGGTATTGCTTTTGCTCAAACTAGCAACGTTGCTCTATTGGGGCAAGAAGGAACGGTAGGGGCAAAAATTGCTGAGGCTTATTTTAATAAGCAAGGTGGTATCAATGGCACACCGATTCGCCTTATTTTTCAGGATACGGCAGGCGATGAACAGGGCGCGATTAACGCTTTTAACACTTTAATTTCCCAAGACAAAGTAGTTGGCATTGTCGGACCAACATTATCGCAACAGGCGTTTGGGGCTGACCCGATCGCTGAGCGTGCTGGTGTTCCTGTCATTGCCGCATCGAATACCGCCAAAGGGATTCCCCAGATTGGTAAATATATTTCGCGAGTATCGGCTCCTGTCGCTGTCGTTGCCCCCAATGCGATCGAGGCAGCCCTGAAAATTAATCCCCAGATTAAAAAAGTCGCTGTGTTTTATGCCCAGAATGATGCATTTAACAAATCGGAAACAGGTACTTTCCAAGAGACGGTTAAGCAAAAGGGTTTGGAGCTTGCCACTGTCCAGACTTTCCAAACCACAGATACGGATTTTCAATCTCAAATCACTAATGCGATGAATGTTAAGCCAGACTTAATTATCATTTCTGGGCTGTCGGCTGATGGTGGCAACCTTGTTAAACAATTGCGTGAACTTGGTTACAAGGGATTAATTATTGGCGGTAATGGTTTGAATACTTCTAACGTTCTATCTGTTTGTAAGGCTCTCTGTGATGGAATTATCATCGCTCAAGCCTATAGTCCTGAACTAAAGAATCCGATTAACACTGAATTCCGTACAATTTATATGGAACAGAATAAGAAAGAACCACCGCAGTTCAGCGCTCAAGCATTTACGGGTGTCCAAGTATTTGTCGAAGCTCTGCGTACCCTTGATAAAACCACTAAATTAAGTACCTTGGCTTTACCGCAGTTGCGTACTCAGCTAAATGACACTTTGCTGGCTGGCAAATATGAAACTCCCATTGGTGAGATAGCCTTCACACCTGAAGGAGAGATTATCCAGAAGCAGTTCTTTGTCGCTCAAATCAAAATGGAAGCTGACGGTAATAGCGGTAAATTTACATTTATCCAATAGTGAATGAAATTAGAGGCTTCGCCTCTAATCTTGTTACAAAAAAGCTCACCCGAAGGGTGAGCTTTTTTTATCTGCGTCTAGGACGGCGAGCCGATCGCTTAATTGGTGGTTCATCTTCGTAGGGTTTTGATGGATAGATATCTTGATCATCATTACGATCATTATTACGAAAATCATCCCAATCACTAGAAGAGTCAATATCTCCTCGATAAGCACTTTTCCCATAAGTACTTTCTACAGGATCTACATAAGAATCATTATCAAAATCGCGATCATATTCACGGTCAGATTCGCGATTAGATTCTCCATAAAAATCTTGGGGCGCTCTGGTTTTAGAACGGGGACGGCGTTTTGGTCTAGCGCGTGGAGCGTCATATTCGTCTTCGTAAAAATTGCTATTTCGACGATTATCTTGACGATTATTGGGAGGATTAACGGAACGGCTTTGATAAAGCTTAGTTGCCTGCTGTCCTGCTTGATTAAAGAGTTTGCCTAGTTTTTCATCGATCGCAAATCCTTTGCGACTTTGGATGGAGATGGTACTACTGACGCGATCGTGAAATGCTTGTCGCTTTTCATTGTCCACGATCGCAAAGGCAGCATCGGCAACAAAGGGAATCCACGCAAATACAATTAGAGTTGAAGTGATTGTTTCAATCAAGAAAAGAGAACAAACAAATACAAAAATCTCTCGCTTAAAAAATGCACCAAAGTCTGCGGTTTTACCATATTCGGCATCAATGACGCGAATGCTCAATAGCCATCTACCAAAGCTCTGCCCTTGACTACGAGCGGCGATCAGTACCCGAAATAAAAACCATGTCACAAAAAATGTGACGAATCGCAGGGGACTAGATGCAGCGATCGATAACACCGACAAAATTAGTTCTGATATAAACCAGCAACTCAAAAAGTCTACGATTAGCGCTCCGAGGCGTTGATTGACCGTAGCAAGGGGATAGCGGCTATAGGCTGGCTCGAAGTCGATGCTCATTGGTTGAGGTTTAATATGTCGGTTTGGTATGGCAAGGGGCTTAAGCCCCTTGTTCTATGAGAATCTACAAAACAATTTTAGATTGCTTAAATTTCCAAATAATTCCCGAAAGAGAATTAGTGAGAACATGAGCGATGATCGCTGATAACAAATTGTTAGTATACATAGTTACCGCACCGAGCATCATTCCCACCGCGATCGCCCAAACGGTGTAGGACAAATGTTTGGTACTTGCCATGTGCAGCGCTCCAAATATAACACTGGTAATGATTAACGCAATCCCATTCATACCCAGCGCAGGGAGAGCTACACCGCGAAATAGCATTTCTTCGCTCAAACCGGGTAACAAACCTAACCAAATTAGATCAATCGGCTGTAACGGTTTAAGCACCATTTCTAAATATTCTTGGGCGGCGATCCGATAACTTTCCCATACTTCATAAATAAAACTGCTCAGTAAAGCTACCCCCACGCCTATTCCCACACCGATCGCTGCATGTTGTGGTTGCCAATAAAGTTCAACCATCGGTATGCCCGTTAAGTAAACCCAACCTTTAGAAATTCCTAAAAAGATAATCGCCGTGACTGCCATCGCAATTAATACCTGCGATCGGGATAATGTTTCATTCTTTTTTTCAGGAACAGGTTGAGGGGCTTGGGAAAATATAGACATGGCAAACGCCTTTTAGGGTGATTTTAGAGTGGTTTTAAAGTAATGATGAAGTTGGGTAATCTATGGATCATCGAAAAATCTCTAAACCATAGATTCAATAGTTGCGACAAGGCGATTAATGTCAGCAGTCGAAGTGAGGTAATGTACTGAGGCTCTTAGACAATCGGGATCGGCAAGCGCACGGATAAAGATTTGATGTTCCGATTCCAATTGTTTCGAGATTGCGGCATGGGACTTTGAGGCGATCGCACTTTTTAGCCCCTCCCGATCAATTTTAAAGGAAATTAATCCTGATTCTGGTGGTAGTTGCCGAATCATGGAGATATGGGGCAGAGAGTCTAGTTTTTGCCAGAGAATTTTGCTTAGTTGACATATCCGTTCATAGCGCTGCTGTTGTGTTCCCCAACTATTTGCTTCGGCGATCGCAAGGCGCAAAGCTTCATAAAGAGTATAGGTAGATGTGGCGACCTCAAACTTAGCACCATCGGACCGCCATTGTGGGATCGGTGTTTTGGTGGTTAAGCCTCGCCATCCGACAAACACAGGCTCAATCTGATCAAAGATTTCAGGACGAATATATAAACCACCTAACCCCAAGGGCGCACACCACCATTTATGAGCGGTAAAGGCATAAAAATCTGCCCCGATATCCTCAAGGTTTAGTGGCAACACCCCCACGGATTGAGCCGCATCGACAGCAACGAATACATCTTTTTCATGACAAGCTTGAGCGATCGCCTTTAATGGCAAAACCTGTCCCGTATTCCAACAAATATGACTAAGCATCACCATGCGGGTTTTTGCTTGTAGATGCTCCACCAATAATTGGACTACTGATTCGCTATCCTCACCATTAGCGCTGCTGTTGCGGGTATCGCTGAGTGGAAAATAATCGATCTCCACCCCAAAGCGTTTTTGAATTTGGACTGCACTGGCGATGATCCCAGGATGTTCACAGTCGGATAGTAAAAGGCGATCGCCCTGTTGCCAATCCACCGCCCAGAGAGCGATATTACAACCAACGGTAGTATTTTCAGTAAGTGAGATCGTATTGGGGCTAACCTGAAATTCTTGAGCGATCGCTGCTTTAGTCTCGTTATATTCCTTAACCATCCAATCCCCCGCCGCATTGGAAAAGCTACCCATCGCTTCAATATGCTGGAAGTTTTTAGCGATCGAGTCTAAAGCCGCCTCACACAATATGCCCTGTCCACCAAAATTAAAGTAAGCGCGGTTTTTAGCTCCTAAAGCAGGAAAATGCGATCGATAGTTTTCCAATTCCATCTCGCGATCGCGTTCTAAATTTTCTGGCAAAACTGCGGAAGAAACCAAACCCAACTCCTATAAAAATAGTTCAGCTATATCTTATTCTATAGCGACTTGGGACAGGCAAGGAGCTTAAGCCCCTTGTAATTATGCGTAGTGTCGTAAAATATTGTTAGTCTCTATCAGTGATTTTGACAGCTTAGATTCAGTTGATTTTATTAGAATCTATGAATATTGAACTAGCGATCGCTGAAATCTACCGTAGCATTGAATTTTGAAATAAATATTTACGACATACAATATAACAACCTTAGCTCAATACTATGAATGCGGTCAAATACAGAGCCATAGTCAAAAATGGCAGACTCGAAATGCCAATAATCAATCTTCCTGAAGGTACTATTACCTTTAAACTAGTGCAAACTCTGTAAACTGTCGTAGGTTGGGGGCTTGATAAGCTAACACAATATTTTGCTTTGAGATGCCTTTATCTACTAGTAAATTGGCAATACCTACTTCTGTTCCATCGCTTTGAATCCAGATTTTATCCCCCTTAAGATCGATATGAATTAGCGAGCCATAAATGCGGCGTTTTTTGTTCCAACCAGTGCATACCAATTGATAGCGATCTCGCTGATGATCAAAAATCAATTCCATCTCTACCTCACCATAAGCGGGTTGATGGGTGCTATATTCCGTAAGAATTTGCTGCACTATATCTCGATAGGTTTCTAGTGATACCATTGCACAATAACCTCTTCTGATACATCAAAAATAATCAGTTTTAGTTGATATTCAGCGATCGCTAGTTTAGCAAATTCACGCCGAAAGAATGTATTCCAAGCTGTATCGGGGATTGCTAAGTATAAGTATAAGAGACGCGTGGCATCGTCTAATTTTAAGGCTAGACGATAATTGAGACATTGAATTTTAAATATAAATAGGGCATTATTCTTTAGATAGCTATCGCAGGAAAAAAATGATATCTGAGCTTAAACATTTGACTGCAAACGCCATTGTCAAAAAAATCAAATTTCTACCCTATGCTCTGGTAGGGATCGCAGTTTTTACTTTCAATGCGAATCCTGATACCAACCCCTACTTGCACCTTTACACAACTCTGTTTGAAGCGCAACTTGGTATAGCTGTAGTATATTTTACGACAAAAAAACTAAAAAATTTCAGCAGCGAAAAACATTCCTCATAATATTTTTGTAACCTTGTATTTTATCAGCGCGTAATTCGTGGCGCTTTACGCTTAAATGTTGGTACTCATCTCTATTTGATTCACCTCAAAAGGCTTAACATTAGCTCTAATCGATGATTGAACGATTAATTCAGGCAGTTTTGAAAGTAAAATTCACAAACTAGGGAAAATATTTATGAAAAGTAAAACCTCTACGATTCTTCTTTGCTTATTTTTAGGACCATTTGGAGCGCACAAGTTTTATCTCGGACAAATTGGTTGGGGAATACTTTATTTAATATTTTGCTGGACACCTTTCCCTTATTTTGCCGCATTCATTGAATTTATTACGTTTTTACTGATGCCTGACGATGAGTTTAATCGTAAATTTAACGGAACCACTTATCAACCTCAAACGACAGGATCGGCTAAGGACTCTACATCAGCACTTGGCGATCTGAAAAGACTCTATGATGATGGAGTGATCACGGCTGAAGAGTACGAAGAAAAGCGTAAGAAGCTTCTCAAAAATATCTAAATAAATATTTAAGATTATGTCTCAACCATCATGGTTTGATCAAACTCCCGCATGGGTTTGGTGGTCTTGTCTCCCAACATTAGGTGGTGGTGCGATCGCCTATGCTGGGTCAAAAACAGGTTCTAATGCTTGGATTGGTGTTGGGGCTGGTTTTGTTGCTGCCGCGATTATCTTCCCCTCCATCCCAGTTCTTTCTAAATTGGCTGGTTTTGTGTGGGTTGCTCAAGTTGCCACAGCTTTTGCCTTGAAACGTGAATACTTAGTCAAGACTTATCCCAAGGACTTACCCTTACCTGAAGATCCGAAACTATTTAAGGCGATCGCTGCTAATCGCCCGAAGGTTGATATCAATAGCTGCTCGAAGAATGATTTGGTAAATGTTTTGGGCTTACCGATTGTTTATGCCAATGATATTGACTCATTGCGTGATGAAGGGCATATTTTCACCAGTCTAGAAGAACTGCATGATGTCCTCGAAATCCCTAATGCTACCCTCAAAAAAATTGAGCCGTTGGTAATTTTTAGTTACGATTATCGTCAAGAGGCGGGTTATTCGTGGAAACGCATTAACTCCATGACTGCCGATGATTTAGTTGGCTTAGGGCTAGAGCCAAATGTGGCAAAAGCGATCGCCGCCGAGCGACAAAGCCGTGGAGAATTCAAATCGATCATGGATATCAAAAAACGTACAGGAATTCCCTTTAGTGCTTACCGACATCTGACATGATTTTTAAGAAAGGACTAATTGCTCTGTATTCTTTTGCCCAAACAGGATACGATACAAGCATATCGATTAAATAATGCAGTAATCAGGAATTAACAATGGTAGAACGTCCTATCAAAAAAGCTGACCGTCAGCCCAACTCCGAAGCCACCGAAAGCGCTCCAAAAGCGAAGAAATTTGATGGCTCTGATAAAAATAGTTCTACCCGTGATGGTGGCGACAGCGACAGAAGAGGTAAGAGAGATAAAAGAGGTGGGCGGGATGAAGAAGTAAAAGCACCTGTAAATCTCGCTTTAGTCAGAGGTCCAAAGCCTACCAAACCTCAACCAGTTGTTGAAGAAGTTGTAGCTGAAGTAACCGAAGAAAGCAATCCTGAAGAAACAACTGAAGAATAATTAAATTAAGAAGCGGCGCGATGCGCCGTTTTTTATTTGGCACCTGTGGAGCCTGTGAGTAATCCTTGGCTAGGACTAAAAACTAGGGTCAGCAAAAACAAGGTCAATACCGACAAAACGATCGCTGGTCCCGATGGCAAATTTAAATAGTAACTCGCATACAAACCGATCACACTTGCTAAAAATCCTAAACCAGATCCGACAAAAATCATCTGATGTAATTCCTTAACTAATAAATAAGCTGTAATTGCTGGACCAACCAACAGCGATACTACTAGCACAACGCCCATAGTTTGCATACTCGCGATAATCGTCAAAGTTACCCCCGCCATCAATCCTAAATAAATCAGGTTAACTGGTAAACCTAGCGCTTGCGCCCCAATTCGATCAAACGTATAAAACAATAATTGTTTATAAAACATGGCGATCGCCACTAAGACAATGATCGTAATTATCCCCGCCCGTATCGTGTCAGTTTGAGAAACACTTAAAATATCGCCAAACAAAAATCCATGCAGATCGATCTTGATTTTCAGCAGTGAAATCAACAAAATGCCGATCGCAAAAAAACTTGAAGAAGTCAACGCCATCGCCGCATCAACTTTAACGCGAGTCTGCGATCGCAACCATGCAATCAAAAAAGCACTACCTAATCCTGATATAAACGCGCCAATCGCCACATCAATTTTATAAAAAAAAGCGATCGCCATGCCGGGCATCACTGTATGGGTCATCACATCACCCAGTAGCGCCATCCTCTGCACAATCAAAAAACAACCAATCGCTGGACAAATAATTCCTGCTAACCCACCTGCAATTAATGCATTTCGCATAAATTCCAAACCAAGTGGCTCAGTAATCCATGACCAAATTGATATCTGGGCAGTTGGCATCTGTAAAATTAGTATTTGGGCGGTTAGCATTGGGGCGGTCAGTCAATAGTCGCGAACATATAAAATATATTAACCACAAGCAGGTTTCTGTGAGGATAAATTCATGACTCCGCTATCTTTGGCTTTTGAGGCGATCGCGCCAGAAACAAAGCAAAACCCCGAAATTGATTATCCCGAAAGCGATGGCAAGCCTATGTCTGAAAATACCGAGCAGTATCGCTGGATTGTCACGATCAAAGAAAACTTAGAGATTGTGTTTGCGGATGATCCCCATGTATTTATAGCAGGGGATTTGCTTTGGTATCCTGTCCGTCACAGTCTCAAATGCATGGGACCAGATGTAATGGTAGCGATCGGGCGACCCAAGGGAAAGCGTGGTTCCTATAAGCAATGGCTAGAGGCAGATATTGCGCCGCAGGTAGTTTTTGAGATTTTGTCACCTAGCAACAAAACAAGGCGCGGGAAGCAAGAATTACAGGAAAAATTTGAATTTTATGAAGTCCATAAAGTTCAGGAATATTACATTTACGATCCTGATGATTTGGTACTAATGGGATGGCGGCTGTCCTTGGGGAAATTTGTGGCGATCGCTATGCAGTCCGAATGGATCAGCCCTTTATTGAAAATTCGGTTTGAATGGCAACAGGGTGAGCAATTAGTTTTGTATCGCCCTGATGGGCAGCGCTTTCTGAGTTCACTGGAATTAGAACAGCGAGCCATTGTTGCTGAGCGGATGGCTGGTATAGCTCAAAAACGCTCTGAGCAAGAGACTATTCGGGCTAGCATGGCAGAACAAAAGGCTAAGCAAGAGACTATTCGGGCTAGCATGGCAGAACAAAAGGCTGAGCAGGAAGCAATTCGGGCTAGCATGGCAGAACAAAAGGCTGAGCAAGAGACCTTACGAGCTAGTGCGGCAGAACAAAAGGCTGAGCAAGAGGCATTACGGGCTAATCGTTTAGCCGCTCTTTTGAAGGCGATGGGAGTTGATCCCAATCAATAATCAAGAAATAGAGGTGCGTGGCGAAGCCGCGCACCTCTATTTCTTGGTTTTATCTAGAAAATACCTGCGGATTCGTAGAGGCGGCGGATAAGGGCGAGGATTTTGCGATCGTATAGAGGATTGATCGCCCAGCGTCCTGTTAATTTATTCAAACTTGGGGCAACACCTCTGGCGACCAAATGGAATCGCGGTGCAACCACGGGCTGAAATAATGGGGCATTACTGGCATAGGCTTTGAGATGTTGGATATGCGCTCTTACTCCAGTCCTCTGATCCGCAAAACTTGCCCCTGCCGTATTTGTTGATGGATTGGCTTTAGAACTAGTTCCCGATCCCAATGCGCCTCCTAATGCAGCAAAGTTATTTTGTTCGGGTTCAATACCTTTGCCAAATCTTAAAAAACTTGTCTCAATACACATTTGACAAAAAGCAATATCATGATTTACGCCTTCGATTTCAGCTTCTTCTCGATATAAATGAGGCAATTCACCAAAATTTGTGAGGGCAGATTCATTATTATTTTTCAAAAACATCAACATCTGTACAGATGAGGCATTGCCAACGCCGATGATTTGATCGATTTGATTTGTAAAAATCTTAAAAATAGTTTTGAGATATAAAGTGCGGGTGGTGCTATCCCAAGAAACAGAAGTATTTAGTTCACGCAAGGCGATCGCCTGCACATAGACAATACTTTGATAACGTAAACGACAGGTGAGGGGAATTTGGTTCAGATCAAAGCCAAGGCGATCAACTAAATCGGCTGGCACAAAAACATTGCCTGAAACAAGAATCCCTTTCTCTGCATAACTTTGACCGTTGAGATTGATATTAATCTCTGGATAAGTGACAGGCTTGATATCAGTCGGGCGATTGGGTGGCGTAAATACTGGAATCGTGGTGGCCGTTTCATTAAGCCAAGTTTGCAAACCATCAGCAATCCCGATCGCATAGTCGCGCCGCCTTGTTTGCATCAGCAAGCGATCCTGTGAATTGTTAAAAAAAACTAATTCTAAGAGGATAGAAGGAATCGCAATTTGGCGACAAAAGCTCAAACTGCCAATGCTGGTGATCGTGTCGGCTTTTGCACCACGATTGGCAATTTCGGGTACGCGCTTAGTCAACGCATTGGTGAGAATCTCCGCCTGACGCTTCCTAATCGCATTGTTGGTAATGTAATAAGCGGATGTGCCGCGTAACTCTGGCGTATTGATACTATCGAGATGTAATGATAACGCTACATCCTGATTGGTTGCTCGCGAATTAATCCAAGCGATCGCCTCCGACAAATTCAAATCATCGCTAGGTATGGCGATCGTAATTCCTCGCGATCGCAATTCTGCAATCACCAAGTCCCGCGTGGCAACCAGTTCCGCAGTCACCATTGCACTACCCGTCATCTCACTAAAATCGCGAAATGAACCCTCAAAACCACTATGACCTGCGGAAATAAATATTTTGCCCATATTCCTATCTGCCAGCCAATTCCAGAAAGACAAAAAGTCTCAGTGAGTTTATCAGCTTTTGTCATATTTGACTATGCAATTATCTATGCAATTATTGAATTCTGAGCAAATCAGTTCATCCTTCTATTTTTGGTTGTAAAAATCTCAAGATTAGTTTCATAATTAATGTTGATGGTTTCTTCGAGCAGTGCGGGAATTACAACAAAATAAATCATGAAAAAAAGAGTTAACCTCACCTTCCCAAAACGAGCTATTAGTATCCCGATCACCTATCGGCTTGCCAAAGATTTTAATATTGCCGCCAATATCATCCGCGCCCAAGTCGCCCCTAACAAAGTTGGCAAGATGGTGCTGGAGCTTTCAGGAGATATTGACCAACTCGAAGAGGCGATGGACTGGATGCGATCGCAAGATATCGAGGTTTCATTACATGGACGGGAAATTGTTATCGATGATACAGCCTGTGTCGATTGTGGCTTATGTACAGGGGTATGCCCTACCGAAGCGCTGACCCTTGATCCTAAAACTTTTCAACTAAACTTTTTGCGATCGCGTTGTGTTGTTTGTGAGCAGTGTATTACCGCTTGTCCAGTCAATGCGATTTCTATTAACTTATAAATTCCCAAGAACTAAATTCCAAAGAACCTGATTCGCTCGCAAAGCATGGGAATCAGCTATAATGATACAAAAATTAACAATTCTCACCATTAAAATTCGAGTTATAACTCATGCATTTTGAGTTTTTTTCGCTAGACACAA
Source organism: Pseudanabaena sp. ELA645 (assembly GCA_037129985.1). Classification (GTDB taxonomy): domain Bacteria; phylum Cyanobacteriota; class Cyanobacteriia; order Pseudanabaenales; family Pseudanabaenaceae; genus Pseudanabaena. The sequence continues at coordinate 58,534 of JBAXTW010000001.1, forward strand.
TTCAAGAATGGATACAACAGTACGGCTACTGGATCATCTTTTTCGGCATTATGCTCGAAAATGCGGGAATCCCCTTGCCAGGTGAAACAATCACCTTGGTTGGTGGATTCTTAGCTGGTAATGGCGAGTTACAGTATCCATTGGTTTTGACATCTGCGGTCTTAGGCGCAATTTTAGGAGATAGCGCAGGTTATTGGCTGGGACGCTGGGGCGGTTTACCTGCATTAGAAAAGATTGGTCAGTTGTTTCGGATGCCCACCGATGAAATTGCGATCGCCCGTGAAAAATTTCGCGGTAGTGCTGAGAGAGCGGTATTTTTTGGACGCTTTATTGCCATCTTACGCATCTTTGCAGGACCAATGGCAGGTTTAACGGGAATGCCTTACCCCAGATTTTTATTTTTTAATGCTACAGGTGCATTGGTTTGGGGAGCAGTGACTACGGGTGTCGCTTACTATGCAGGTACGCTAATCCCATTGGAAACTCTAGTCTCTGGAGTCGTCAAGGGTAGCTCAATCATTTTGGGTGGAGTGTTGCTATGGTTTGCCACCCCGATCGCCTTTCGTTGGCTCAAGGACAAATTTAATGCTCGACGCAAATCGGATCATCCACAAAACGTAAAATCAAGTTATCAAACCCTCGAATCGGCGCAAGAGGCTGAGGTCTTAATCCCGATCGCCGATGAGAAAATTATGGTCAAACAAGCGATCGACAAAGATTAAATAAAAAAGGCTGCCAAATGGCAGCCTTTTTTATAGTTTTCTTAGAAAGTACGGAGAGAGAGGGATTCGAACCCTCGGTTGCTTTCACAACATTCGATTTCAAGTCGAACGCATTCGACCACTCTGCCATCTCTCCAGCTTTGCTATTTTAAATCATCAATACACAGAACACAAGTAAAAAAATAAAGACTCGCGATGCGAGTCTTTATTTTTTAGAGTCTAAGCTTTAACTGCCGACATCGACAAGGTGTAATAGCCTAGCTGATTAGGAACTCTCTCCCACTTGCCATCAAGTTTGCCCTTGGACAAGTTCTTGGTGACGCGATCCTTAGCTTGACGGAAATTCTCAACCGAGAGATCACCATACAGAGCCTTGACAACACTATCAGCATTGACAAATTCACCCTTGCGCTCTTGCAAAACCTTCTCGATCGCATCGGTTAAAGTATTGCCCTGATACAAAGGACGCATCACGAGAGAACTCATCCGACCCGACTTTTTGGGTTGAGTTGCAGCCGCAAGTTCAGCCTTTTTGGATGCTTTGGTTACTTTAGAAGAAGGAACAACAGCTTTAGGAGCCTTAGCTACTTTAGGAGCCTTAGCAACCTTGGCTACTTTCTCAACAATAGGAGCCACTTTGGCAGCTTTAGACGCACCACGACCTCTTTTAATTGTGGAGGTAGGAATCGATGTCAAATCTTCAAGGGAGATAGTGTAGTAGCCGAGTTGAGTAGGGACACGACTCCATTTATTCTCACCCTTACCTTTGGAAAGGTTTTTAGTAACCCGCTCTTTAGCAACGCGAAAAACAGTTTCTTCGAGATTTCCGTAAAGGATATTTACAACATCATCAGCGTTAACCGCTTCACCTTCACGCTCAGTCAAAATCTTTTCGATCGCTTCTGTCAGGGTAAGCCCTTCATAGGAAGGACGCATTGTGAGGGAGCCACGACGATGACCGCGACCTCGCCCCTTAGCAGCAGGTGTGGCAACTGGATCTGGCAGAGGAGCAGGAGCGATCGCGTTGGGTTTACGTCCCTTTTTTTTAGGGGCGCTTGGAACTTCAGCAACTACAGGAACAACAATTGGAGCAGCAATTTCAGGAACGACAATTGGAGCAACGACGGGGGCAACTACAGGAGCGATAACTGGAGCGACAACTGGCGCAATAACTTCTTTCTTTTTGGACTTAGCTTTGGGTTCTTCAGCAGGCAAACTTCCTAGCAATGCTTCAACATGGGCAAGTTGAGCGCGAGCTTGAGCAACTTTATCTTCGTACTCAGAGAGAAATCCTTGCAAATGACTTTGCAAAGCTAATAAAGACGCGCTAAAGCCGTCTGGCTGTAGACTTACAGGTAGATCAATACTCATATTAAGAAAACCGAGAGAATGATAGTGGTTAATTGTTTTGATTAGTTTGTTTCCTCATACTTTTTCTTATGATGGAATAAACTCACTATTTTGTTCTATCACGTTTTGACAGAACTCGCAATAGTTTAGAAAGAATTCTCACCATTTTATATTTTGTTAGAAGTACGAGTTCATGTAAAGCACCCTCTCTCTTACTAGTTGCCATTTTTTTAACCCTAGTAGAAACTTTGCTTCGGCAGCCCGATCGCTATTGGGATATCTCTCCAGTAAAGTCTTTAAATAGCTAGTTTGCCTACTGAGAAAGAAACTCGAAAATAGGAGATCGTCTATATATGTACTTTGCGGAAACTTAGCCTGTAACTCAGCGATAATTTCATCGATCCGCTTTAGATAGTCAGAGCGTAAACCTAGCTCGTGATCAAACTCATAGCTTTTGCCTATAGCTGCTGAGAGTCTAGATAAGATTCTTTCCATACTGACGTTAAATTGATTAAAGCTTACAGTAGCGTTTACTCCTGCGGGAGGATGGATATTTTGTCTTTCTGATAAAGTGTGGTTTTCCCACTGGTCAAACAAGGTCATTGCCATCATATATAAAGTTTTTTCGCGAATTGTTGGGGATGTGCTGCTGTCTTCGAGCAGTTCTTGATAGATAGAGATGGCGATCGCATTTTCACTATGCTCTCGATATTTAGTCAAAATCTCTTCATAGTCGCGCTTTGATTCATCGCATACCCACCATTTACGACAACCTTGATAGCCTTGATAGCTTGGGTTTGGCAACTGATAGACCTGATAATCATGTAAGACGGGCAAATTTAAGCGACCGTTTTTCCATCCGCCGATACCCGCCCAATTTGAGGCAATTTGATAGCGCGATTCGGGTGTATTTTCGATTTGCCATTGGAGGAGCTTTTGCCAGCGCAGTTTTTGTTCGCTCAGCAGTGATTGAGTTTCTTTTTTGTACCTAGCTCCTTGATCGTTTTGACGCGAGTACCAACTGTTATGATTACTCCACCAGCGACCTTGAGGATAGAAATATGCATCAAGGATGCGATCAGAAAGTGTCTCTAATTTAATGTTTTCGGCAGTCTCTAGAGCTTTGGCATAGTCTTGCGATCGCGCATATTGGATAGCGATCGCATATTCCAAAAAAGGAGCTAGTGGTTGATTATCTGGATCTTGCAAAAGTATTTGCACTTGCTCGATAGACAAACCCACATTTAGCAAGATGCGAATATGAGGGAAGGCGAGATAGCGAGCATCGCGATCACCCATTGGTTGCGCCATCATTTTCATCCAGAGACGCATCGCTCTCATAATGTCATTATTGTCTTGCAAACTCCGCGCAAGGAAGTAAGAGGCATCATCTGCACCAGAATGATCTTCGTAGCGATTCAGCCAGTCTTGCCATGCTTCGAGTCTTTCTTGATCGGTCATCTTCGCATTGCGATCGAGAATTTCCTGACTGCGTTTCTGATTGCCAAGGTATGAACGTCCAGTCAAATCACCATACTCGCGACAGCCTTGAACAAATTTTGACTGCGGATATTTTTCCACTATTCCCAAGACCAAGAAATAAGCGTAACCACTCTTCGCAGAACGATTTAAGTCACCAACAAGTAGTGAGAATGGGTAAAGTTGTGGCAGGTCATTCTCCAAAATATCTTGAAGGAGTTCTGACCCTTGCGCGTCTCCATGCCGATCTAGTTCGGCGATCGCCCAGATCCGATCTCTAGCCTTTTCCTCATCTGTGGAGAGATCGTTTGCTAAAGCCCGAAAGAAGGCACGACCAAAGGGCGTGATCTCTCCTGCTTTAATTTTGCCCAGACGCTCAACCAAAATTTTGTCTCGTTCATCAGTGGATTGTTTTTGGTATAAAGCAATCGCCTCATCGATCTGGCTATCTGTCGGTTGTTGTAGCTGCTCAAATTTAACCCAATCTGACAGACCGATAAACTCTATTTCTTTTTCGTCCCGAAATTTACCATAAACAGCTTCACGCTCACCTAGGTTTCCTAAAAAAAGAGTGTTAAACCCATAGAATCGCGGAGAATCTCTAGGTTCCAGATTTGCTTTAGCTAAGGCGATCAACTCTGCTCTTACTTTAGGATCGTCCAAGCCAAAATCCTTCTCCCAAAATGTTACCCTCCCAAACCAATTTCTACGATCATTTTCAAAAAGCGAACTATAGTTGGCTCCATAGCCACCCATACGAGTAATTTTTCGTTTTATTTGTTGACGCAACCACATAGTTGTGTAGGGTTTGCCGAGGCTGCGAATACCTTCAACACCATACTTTTGTCGCGTTCCATCGCCTAAGCTAGCGTAATAGCTCAGTAAAGGATAAGCTTTTGCTCCATAACGCTTCCAAGCAGGATTCTTAACTGGTTCGCGTCCCCATTTCGCAAGCAGGATATCTTGACGCACGGCTTGAACGATTTCTTGCCATTGGGGATCGAAGCGAAGGCGATCGCGCAGCACGTCATCAATTTCTAATTGTGATATTTCTTCGGGGCTGAACGAATCCGTGAGGCGTAACATTTCCGCAGGACTAGGGATTTTGTCGGTACGCGAATTAAAGATTCTCGCTGATTTAACCTCTAGTCCAAACAAGCAAAATGTGATGCATACAGACAATATGTATAGATGTCGCCTTTGCATATCTATCTTAAAAAACTTGTTTTTATTTTATTCTAATTGGTGTTCATTCATAACTATCCCTGTCCTTTCAATTTCAAAAGAAATTTAGCCTCAGCAGCCCGATCGCTATTGGGATATCTGTCCAATAAAGTTTGTAAATAGCTAGACTGCTCACTGAGAAAGAAACTGGAAAAGAGCAAATCATCAATATATTGACTCTGGGGGAATTTAACTTGTAATTCAGTGATAGTGCCATCAATGCGGCGCTGATAGTCGGATTGCATATCCTTTTCACGTTGTTCGTAATCTTGATAGGAATAGCTGCGTCTGATAACACTAACTTGCCGATATTTACCACTGGCTGTCACACCTGCGGGGGGATGGATACGTTGGGTTTCTGAGAAAGTGTGGTTTTCCCACTGGGTAAGTAAGGTCATGGCAACCATGTACAAAGATTTTTCGCGAATGGTCGTTGGAAGATTACTTTCTTCGAGCAGGTTTTGATAGAGCGAAAGGGCGATCGCATTTTGACTACCCGCTTGATAACGAGCCAAAACCTCGGCACTAGTGCGTTTAGTTTCATCGCAAACCCACCATTCACGACAGTTCCAGTCTGTCGGTAAACGATAGGCGCGATAACCATCCCAGACTGGTAAATGACCATTTTTCCATCCGCCGATACCAGCCCAATCGGAGGCGATTTGATATCGAGATTCGGGCGTATTTTCGACTTGCCATTGACGTAATTTTTGCCAGCGTAGTTTTTGTTCGCTGAGCATTATTTGCGCTTCTTTCTTAAAATTTTCTACCCGATTGTCATCTTGCCATGATCGCCCTTGGGGATTGTAATAATCAGCGAGGATTTGATCAGGAACATCTGCTATCTGGATATTACTAGATATCTCTAGAGCTTTGGCATAGTCATGCGATCGCGCATATTGGATGGTGATCGCATATTGCAGGAGTGGTGCGAAGGATTGATTATCTGGTTCTTGCAATAGCGCTTGCAATTGTTCGATAGACAAGCCGACATCAAGCAATGTCCGAATATGTGGAAAAGCGAGATAGAGGGCATCGCGATCGCCCATTGGTTGTGCCATCACCTTCATCCAGAGACGCATCGCTCCAACCACATCGTTATTGTCTTGCAGACTTAGTGCTAGAAAGTGGTTGGCATCATCAGCGCCAGAATGGTCAGGATATTGCTTCAGCCAGTCTTGCCACGTATTGAGACGCTCTTTTTCGGTACGTTTTGCATTGCGATCCAAAATTAATTGGGGACGCTCCTGACCGTCAAAATAAGAGCGTCCTGTCAAATCACCATATTCGCGACAGGCGATCGCAAATTTTGATTGGGGATATTTAGTTACCATTCCCAACAGTAAATAATAGGCATAGTCACCTTTTGGCGCAAAATTTTCGTAACTGACAATCTTCGAGAGGGAATGAAGTTGGGTTAAGTCCTTATTTAAAATATTTTTGAGGAGTTCTGTCCCGATCTCATCGCCATGTCGATCTAATTCAGCGATCGCCCATACGCGATCCATAGAACTGTGATCATTAGATTGGCGATCAATAGAATTCAGTTCGTTAATCAAAGCGCGAAAGAAGGAACGAGCGAAGGGACTAATCTCTCCTGCTTTCATAGCACCGAGGCGATCAACGAGAATATTTTCCTGTGCGTCAGGGGATAATTTTTGATAGAGGGCGATCGCGGCTTTGATTTGGATATCTGTCGGTTGTTTTAACGGCTCGTACTGCAACCATTCCGATAGCCCCGCGAAATTCTTCCCTTTTTCGGAGTATTTCCCATAAACAGCCTCATAGCCCAGCAGTCTAGTCAAAAACTCTAAGTTAAATTGACCATAGTATTGAGGTGAATTTTTGGGTTCGAGATTTGCTTTGGCTAAACCGATCAACTCTTCTCGCAATTTAGGATCGTCCAAGCCAAATTCCTTCTCCCAGTCTTTGCTTTCTGACTCTGAGATGTAGGGAGCGATGTCATAAAGGCTAGGGAAATTCAATCGTCTTGTAATTTGACCACGCAGCCAGATCGTTGTATAGGGCTTACCCAGACGGCGAATACCTTCAAGTCCATACTTCTGTCTCGTTTCATCCCGCGATCGCGCATAGTAACTTAATAAAGGATAAGCCTTGGCTCCATATTTTTTCCAGACAGGATTAGCTACAGGCTCTTTTCCCCATTTCGCAACAATAATATCTTGACGCACGGCTTGGACGATTTCTTGCCATTGGGGATCGAAGCGAAGGCGATCGCGTAGGACATCATCAATTTCTAATTGGGAAATTTCTTCTGGGCTGAAGGAATCCGCTTTTTTTGAGATTTCAAGGGGGCTAGGTATTTTGACAGTACGAGATTGAAAAACTTCTGCTGCTTTGAGAGCGACACCAAAGGAGGCGATCGCTACAAATATAGACAATATATATAGATGTCGCTTTTGCATATTAGTCTCTAAAGTTTTGGAGAGAGATACACAACACATGATATGTCTAACTCAGTTTATTCAACCTAGTTGAGGTGAGATAGACATACTTCTCAGTAATTTGTAACAAAAATCAGTCAGGGATATATAGCGGTTTTCAGTTGAATGTTACATAAAAAGTAAGGGCAATTCATGAATTGCCCTTACTTTTTTGTGCTTAGTCTCTTTTAAGATTTTAAAAAAATAAATGACTTTCAGGCTGAATATTGATTTCCATCGGTACTGCTTGAGGATCGGCAGAAAGAGCAAACATAATTGCATTTGCCGCAGTTTCCGTCGTTAGCATCTTACTGCGATCGACCTTCAAGCTGACGTTATCCCAGAATGGTGAATCAATCCCCCCAAAATAAAACAACGTTACCTTAATCCCAAAACGCCGCAGTTCATCAGCCATAGATTTGCTAAAGCCGACTACACCAAACTTAGAAGCACAATAAGCGGCTGCCATCGCCATTGGATGCTTGCCCAAAATGCCAATTACATTACAGATATGTCCAATCTTGCGATCCTTCATCACATTTGCTACAGCTTGACTCGTATAAAAGCTCCCCTTGAGATTGAGATCGAGCATCTGATCAAGATCTTGCGGTTCAATGCGAAGGAATTGCTTCATCACCCCTGCACCTGCGGCATTAACCAATACATCAATCTGTCCAAACTGGGCGATCGCTTTCTGTACCATCAATTCGACTTGCGCGTATTGGGTGATATCCGTGGGAATAGCGATCGCCTCGGCTTCATAATCATCTTCAAGATTGCGAACCAATTCATCCAACTTATCCGCATCTCGTCCTACCAGCACCAATTTCGCACCTGCCTCGGCTAATTTTGGTACAAGCGCCGAACCAATTCCACCTGTTGCACCGACAACGACAACAACTTTATGTAACATCTTTTTTTATGGTTTTGAATTTATGGTTTTGAGTTTCTAGTATTGAGCTTTAATGCTCTTTACAATAGTTTACCTTTATTTATATTTGTTTACATTCGTTTGCATGTGATAACTTAATCAGATAAACGTTGTTTTAAACTTTCAGCAATTTTTGTCCCCAAATATTCTGGAATGAGATTTTCATTGGGCCCAAGTAAATACAAAATCAACCTTGTTCGCCCCCGCAAAACTAGCAAATTAGCATTCACCACCAATAAATCCTCTTGCCAGATCGCATTCATCACTTTATAAAATAATCCTGGTTGACTATTCGCCTCTACTAATAATGCTGGCAAATGAAACACGCGATCGACATAAAAATTTGTTTCAACCTTTTTTAGTCCACTATCAAGGTTAAACTCCAGCGCTAACATCTCCTCAACCTCAAAACGCCCTAACAGCGTCTCCTTGATTGCCTTACGGACATTTTCGGCAGTTTTTTGGGGCATTACCTTCCCACCCCGCGAAATCACTAACTTAATAAACACCAACATCGGCGCGTGGATTTGACCATACAAACTGAGGCTATGGATCGTCAGTCCATAGGCAGCTAATACCCCAAAAATATCGTTCAAGAGGAAAGACTGATTCCGATAGGCAAAATATAGAACACTTTTACTACTTTCCGCCTTGATCTCAATTACAGCTTCTTTAGTTTGATAAAGCTGATAGGCTAAGCGCAAATTTTGCAGTTGGATATCACTACTCACAAACTGCTCATAAAACTGCGGAAAGCCCATATTAAAACGTTTGAGCAATTCAACCGTTGAAGTTTTGAGTCCATAGGTCATTGCAAACCTCCCGATCGCTCATACTTTCGATGCATTGCCCAAGACTTTATCCCAACTTTTGGGACTGAACCCACTATCCATGAAAAACACAGAAAGCACTGATAATTTTGAAACAGAGCGATATCATGAAGCATTGCTTGATTTTAGGCTTGACTTGATTTTGGGCTTGATTTTGGCAGTTGAAAAATAAAAGCTAATAATTTCGATGTCTGAGGTCAAGGTCGCAATGATGCCCTAATTCTACCAATATTAAAGACAAGACGCAGAAATATAGCTTAGTTTCGACAACAGCGTTTTTATGAAAGCATTTGGGGATTTACGATCGCTTAGCTTTGGCTAAAGCAGATAAAATACAGATACAATGAAAAAGCATTTAAAATACATTTACAATACCTGTGATCGAATATCGCTGTAACCAACAGGGCGATCGCGGCTACTTATATAATTAGGCACATGGGGTTCTGGAAAAATTTATTTGGTTCTGATACCCTCGAACCCACCAAAAAAACGTTGCTTCGCCAAGTACCAAATCAAAGCGGACAAATTTTTTTTAGTAGCGAAAAAGACATTGATCTCTACGAACTAGAAGAGTTGTGTGACTCAGTAGGATGGGCGCGGCGACCAATTCGTAAAGTTCGCATCGCCCTACAGCATAGTTTTGTTGTCCTCTCCATGTGGGAACATCGCGGCGGCTTCAAACGTTTAATTGGCTTTGCTCGCGCCACGTCTGATTATGCATTTAATGCCACATTATGGGATGTTGTCATCCATCCTGATTTTCAGAAGCGTGGTTTGGGTAAAGCAATGATGGAAGAAATGATCAAAGAGTTGCGTAAACATGACATTAGTAATATCAGTTTGTTTGCCGATGCCCATGTGGTCACTTTTTATAGCCAACTAGGTTTCAACGCCGATCCTGAAGGCATTAAAGGCATGTTTTGGTATCCATAGGTTACAAAAATGAACCAAGATCAGTTATCCAGAATTGTACTGAAAGGGTTCAAATCGATCCGTGAGTGCGATCTCGAATTAAAAGAACTCAACGTATTAATTGGTGCTAATGGTGCTGGGAAGTCAAATTTTATTGCTTTTTTTGAATTAATTCAGCAAATTATCTTAAGTAAACTACAGCTTTATGTTGGTAAACAAGGAGGGGCTGATTCACTCTTACATTTCGGTCGCAAAAAAACACAGCAGCTTTCTGCGGAACTTTACTTTGGTGATAACGGTTATAAATTTGATTTAGAGCCAACCAAAGATAATCGGATGGTTTTCGCTGATGAAAATTTTTGGTGGAAAAAAAGTGGTAATTGGTTTGTTGGCTCAGGTAATTTTGAAACTGAGATGGAAAACCAAGTTCGGAGAACAAGGATCTACAGTTACACAGTACCAGTGATGAAAAGTTGGCGAATCTATCACTTTCATGACACGGGTGAGAGCGCTTTGGTGAAGCAACGTCAAGCAATTAATGACAATATCTATTTGCGATCGGATGCTCAAAATCTAGCCGCATACCTCTATTTACTAAAAGAGCAATATCAAACCCACTATCAAAGAATTGTCAAAACAATTCAGTTAGTAGCGCCATTCTTTGGGGATTTTTATTTGCGTCCTGATCCTAATAATCGAGAAAAAATTGAACTGGAATGGGTTGAAAAAGGTGAAGATGTACCATTTAAAGCCTATCAACTCTCCGATGGGACTTTGCGATTTATTTGCCTTGCAACTGTGTTAATGCAGCCTGAAGATAAGCAACCTGAAATGATTTTGATCGATGAGCCAGAATTGGGTTTACATCCCTATGCCATTAATGTTTTGGCTTCACTGCTGCGTTCTACAGCCAAATCTAAACAAGTTATTGTTTCTACCCAGTCAGTTGCACTACTTAACGAGTTTCACGCATCTGATGTAATTGTGTGCGATCGCATCGAAGGTGCAACCCATCTCCACCGTCTTGATGAATATGCTTTAGCTGACTGGCTAGAAGAATACTCTTTAGGTGAACTATGGCAAAAAAATCTGTTAGGTGGTAGACCATCGCGATGATTAGAGTTTATATTTTTTGTGAGGGACAGACAGAAGAAACCTTTGTGCGCGAACTGTTAGCGAACCATTTTGCTCAACTAGATATTTGGGTCAATCCAATTATTTTGCGTACCAGTAAAATTGGTAAAGGTGGGCTATCGACCTATGGGAAGCTTAAAAATCAGGTTGAGAAAAAATGCAAGGAAGATCCTAATGCGTGGGTAACGACACTGATCGATTTTTATGGATTACCGACAGATTTCCCAAAATTAGTCATGCCTAAAGGTTTAGCGTCAGTTGAGAAAGCAAAGATAATTCAGCAATCCTTTCAGGATGATATTGTGGCATCAAATTTCATTGCCAACCTGATGATTCATGAGTTTGAAGGTTTGTTGTTCAGTGAACCCGAAGCTTTTGTAAACTGGTGTGATGATCCTCAATTAGTCGTTAATCTGAAGAAGATTCGCTGCGCTTTTCCGTCCCCTGAGCATATTAATGATGGATATACGACAGCACCCTCTAAGCGGATTCTCAATATATTTAGTCAGTACGATAAGGTTTTACATGGCTCATTAGTGGCTCTAGATATCGGATTAGAAACTATTCGCCGCGAAAGTCCAATATTTAACATTTGGATTGAGCGCCTTGAAAGTCTTGCTTAAACTCAAAAAATTAAGAGCTGGTAAATCGTCTTTTCTTATTTGCATAACTTTTGGATAATTCTATGCTAGTCTAGAAAAGCTTAATTTTTGATTTTTTATAGCTAAGACTATGCCTAAAGCTGGAATTCACCCGAAGTGGTATCCCGAAGCAAAAGTTGTTTGCAACGGTGAAGTGGTAGCCACAATTGGATCTACCCATCCTGAGATTAATGTTGATGTATGGTCAGGTAATCACCCTTTCTATACAGGCACACAAAAGATTATTGATACCGAAGGTCGTGTAGAGCGCTTCTTGCGTAAGTACGGCATGTTTGACGAGAATGCTTCTGTGGAAAGCCAAGTATAGCGACTTCGGATCATTTTCTAGTTTTTTGCGTTCACTTGCGATATTTTCAAATCCATGCCTGCTCCTTATTTAATTAAGAAACTTCAATCGGTTGAACAAACCTTCAATGAACTGACTCGTCGGATGGGTGATCCTGACGTGGCGACCGATCATGGCGAGTTTCAGCGCATTGCCAAAGTGCGTGCTTCATTGGAAGAGACAGTCATCACCTATGAGTCGTTTCGGAAAGCGGAACAGGACTTTGTGGAGTCGCAACAAATTCTGAAAGAATCTGATGATCCAGAACTGAAGGAGATGGCGGCAATGGAGGTTGATGAGTTATCAACCACTTTGACGGAACTAGAAAAGAAGTTGCAAATCCTGCTTCTGCCACAAGATCCCAATGATGATAAAAACATCATGTTGGAAATTCGTGCAGGTACGGGTGGCGATGAAGCTGGGATTTGGGCGGGTGATTTGGTGCGGCTATATACGCGCTACGCTGAACGTCAAGGCTGGCGGGTAAAGATGCTCAGTGAGACTCTCGCGGAAATGGGTGGCTTCAAAGAAGCAATTATCGAAGTACAGGGCGATCGCGTTTATAGCAAACTCAAATTCGAGTCGGGTGTGCATCGTGTGCAGCGTGTACCTGCGACTGAATCTCAGGGACGAGTGCATACATCCACAGCAACAGTGGCGATTATGCCTGAAGTTGACGCGGTTGAGATTCATATCGATCCCAAAGATATTGAAATGTCCACGGCGCGATCGGGTGGTGCTGGAGGTCAAAACGTCAACAAAGTGGAGACAGCCGCCGATCTATTTCACAAGCCGACGGGAATTAGAATTTTTTGTACTGAGGAGCGATCGCAGTTACAAAACAAAGAGCGAGCAATGCAGATTTTGCGAGCTAAGCTCTATGAAATTAAGCTACGCGAACAACAGGATGCGGTTTCCTCAATGCGTAAATCTCAGGTGGGTACGGGTTCTCGTTCTGAAAAGATTCGTACTTACAATTACAAAGATAGTCGCTTAACTGAGCATCGTTTGGGACAGAATTTTACATTGCCGCCGATTTTGGAAGGTGACATTGAGGAAGTAATTCAAAGTTGTATTTCTAAGGATCAACAGGAGCGATTACAGGAATTGGCGATCGCGACAGGTGATGATCTAATCAGTTAAATTACATTAATTACGATCTCAATGATCTCAATTCTTCGAGAGTTAACCCTGTCATCTCAGCGATCGCGCGATCGTCCAAAACACCCAACATTTTTTTTGCAATCTCATAGGTTTTTTGCTGTAAGCCTTCAGCCAGTCCCTCTTGCCGCCCCTGTTCTAAACTTTCTTTAGCAGCTTTGGTAATTGCACCACGCTGATCTTGAATGAAAATCTCACTTTTCTCCTGTTCCTCTAACTCATCAAGGTTCAGATTTGCTTGGTTGGCAATGTAGAAAGCTTTTTTCAGTTCAGGAATATTGTCCATAGCTGGGGGTACATCTTGCAGTTTTCGAGCATTGTTTAAGAAAAACAACCATTTATCGATAATGTCTTCTAGAGCTGCTAACTCCTTTTTAAATTTTGGCAGTTCCACAAAGATAAGTTCGATGTCATAAATTGGATAATCAATGAGAAAATCTTTTTCCTTGAGGACGAAGCGAGAAGTTATATTCGGGAGATCGGCAAACATCACAAAATCAGTGATTGTTAAGGCTATGACTGGATTGAGGAGATTATAACCCTGTCCCGTTGTCAGTTGGATAGAATAGGATTTGGCGGCATTATACAGAATTCTTTTCTCGAAGCCTTCCACATTTAAGACTTGCATCTCAATGATAACGGTGCGATCTTCTTTGGTTTCACTATCAATGATTTTGGCTTTGATATCGAGATAGGTATCTTTGATACCGCGAATCTTGGGTGCGAGGTAGGGATTGAGAATTTCTAGGTCTTGGATAATGGGCTGAGCTTCATAAATTAGAGCATTTAAGAAACTAACCAAGATATCTTTGCTATCTTCGGAACCAAATATTTTTTTAAAAGCAAAATCGATTTTTGGATTGATAAAGATCATATTTTTATATTATCTGGTAATTGTAATTGTATAATCACATTAATGAGTATAATAGGACATTATAAATAACTCTATCTGATGGCTGATTCCAATTTGTGCTGATTCCAAAGTTTTTGGTAAAGCTGTGAATCCGTAAGTAGTTCAGTATGAGTGCCGACTTGAACTATTTTGCCAGCATCCATCAAAATAATGCGATCGCAGGTTGAGGCAGCCGATAAATTATGGGTAATAAATAACACAGTCTTATTGTGAGGGAGATTTCCTAAAATCCCTGTGGCAGTCTGGTTGTCTACACTGGAGAGGGCATCATCTAATACCAAAATCGGCGTATCGACTAACAAAGCTCTAGCTAAAGCGGTGCGTTGACGCTGACCACCCGATAATGTAATTCCCCGTTCTCCAACGAAAGTGTCATATTGTTGTGGGAATTTGAGAATCTCCTGTTCGATTCGCGCTTGATTTGCGAAGTTCTCAACTTCGTGATCGTAGGCTTCAGGCTTGCCATAACGGATGTTGTCGCGCATCGTAGCACTAAAGAGAAAACTATCCTGTGGGACAAAGGAAATAATTGATCGCAGATCTTCAATTCGCATCTTGGTAATATCGACACTATCGATAAATATCTGCTGTGATGGAACTTCCACTAAGCGCATTAATGCACTGGCTAGCGTCGATTTCCCAGAGCCAACAGTTCCTAAAATGGCAACGGTTTCACTAGGATAGATGGTGAAACTCACATGATTGAGGGCTGGATGAGGAGCATTGGCATAAGTAAAGGTGAGATCTCTTGCTTCAATTTTGCCTGTGACTTCTGTTTTGTCAAGAGCGATCGCATCAACAGGATCGACAATTGCGGGTGGAATATCGAGAATGCCTTGAATACGTCCAATACTAACCAATCCTCTCTGATATGTGACCATCACAAATCCTAAAATTGCGGTTGGGAAAATCAAACGTTCAACATAAATAATTAAAGTCAGCAAATCACCAATCTTAAAAGTCGTATTTAACGGATTCGCTAGTTTCTCACCGCCAAACCAAATCAATACCAAAAAGCTAATACTGGCAATTCCACCCAGTAAAGGGAATAGAATATTCCGACTCCGCGCCATTCTCAAGTTCGCATCTAGCAAGCGATCGTTTAACTTACCAAAAGCAGCGCGTTCGGCTCCTTCCTGCGCGTAGGTTTTGATGAGTGCCATTCCATTCAAATCTTCTTGCAAGAGTGAACTTACATTGGATAGTTCCTCTTGAACTTCTAATTGTTCATCGCGTAATTGACCGCTAAATTTCTGCACAATTATCAACATGATCGGATAGACCGAAATTGATAACAGGGTCAGCATCGGATCGATCGCTACCATCGCGGGTAGAGTTAGCGCATACACAAAGACTGAGTTAATGATACTAAGCAGAGCAAATCCCATCAGACGACGAATATTTTCGACATCGCTAGTGACAATGCTGATGGTTTCCCCTGCGGAATTATTGGCAAAGTAGCTGGGTGGTAGTTTGAGAAGATGCTCGAAAATTAATTGTTTGAGGCTGTACTCAATTTTGCGCCCAATCCCAAAAATCCAGACCCGCGAGATCATCCGAATGCCCCACATTATTGATGATAAGCCAATAACTAGCCAGACATACTGCATCAAGTGACTAAAATCAACAGCTTGGATCTTACTGAGATCATCAACGGCGGCTCGGATTAACCAAGGAATATATGTGCCAAGTACATTTGCCAATAGGAGGGCAATTGTGCCAATAGCTAGGTCGCTCCAGTAAGGACGGAGATAACTTTTGAGGTTCTGAAATTGAGATCGCGCCATAATATTACCCATATTACTTTATTTTGACAAAAGCTTGCTAGGTATGTATTTGCAAAAAAATCACCCGCTATGTGGGTGATTTTTTGAATTATGTCAGCAAAAGAAAACTGTAAATACCCAGATCCCCGACTTTTTTTGTAAATTTGCAAATTGTCTTTGCTTGTCTAGAAAAAGTCGGGGATCTTAACTTTAGCTACTCACTCTTTGTCAGCATGGAAATGATCATAAATATGTTGCGCTAATTTTTTGCCAATACCATCGGTTTCGGCAATCTGCTCAACTGTGGCTTGACGAATATATTCTACAGAATGGAATTTTTCTAAGAGAACTTTTTGGCGATGATGTCCCAATCCTGTAATTTGATCGAGATGCGATCGCTGCATTCTTTGACTACGTTTCTGACGATGAAAGGTGATCGCGAAACGGTGAGCTTCATCGCGCAAACGCCGTAACACTTGCACCCCAGCCCGTTCAGGATCGCCACTGATTAATGGTTCTGTCTCTTCAGGCAAGAAGATTTCTTCGCGTTTTTTGGCAAGACTAATCACCGTAAGGCGGTCGCGCAATCCCAACTTATCAATAATCTTCATCACCGCCGAAAGCTGCCCCTTCCCTCCATCAATCATCACCAAATCTGGAAAGTCATCACTCTTGCCCCCATCTCCCCCCTTGGGAGATGGGCTGGGGGTGAGGGTTTCTTGTTCTTCCCCCTTGGGAGGCGTGAGGGTTTCAAACGCCGAATGTTTCCTAAATCTTCTCGCAATCACTTCCGCTAAACTTGCAAAATCATCGGAATGTCCAGTCTGGATATCAGGATTACGGATTTTATAATGGCGATAATGTTGCTTAGCGGGAATACCATCAATAAATACAACTTGACTCGCCACGGCATCCGAACCTTGAATGTGCGAAATGTCATAACCTTCAATCCGATGCGGCAAACTCTCAAGATTTAGGATCTCCGCTAAGTCTTCCAATCCTTGCAAATTACGATCGCTTTGTTTTTGGATTCTCGCTAACTCGTACTGAGCATTGCGCTCCACCATTTCAATTAGTTCAGCCTTGAGTTGACGCTGTGGTGTGGCGATCGCCACTTTTCGACCCTTGCGATCGCTCAGCCATGCTTGCAAAATTTCGACTTCTGGCAATTCCAATTGGGTATGTACTTCATTGGGAATTTCTACGGGATCACAATTTTGATAATGAGCCTCTAAGGTTCGTTGTAAAATCGCCTCTGGGACATCACTCTGACTATCCGCCACAAACGCTAACCTTCCCACCAAGCGCCCTGCTCTAATTTGGAATAGCTGAATACAAGTATGCTGCTCGTCATAGGCTAAGGCGATCGCATCACGAGAGACAGTATCATCAGGTAAAGATACCTTTTGATTAGCACCGAGATTTTGTAATACTTGAATGCGATCGCGCAGATCCGCCGCCTTCTCAAATTCCAATTCTTCAGCAGCAACTTCCATCTTCTCCGTAAAAGTCTCAATCAACTCGCTAGATCTGCCCTGAAATATCATCGCTACTCGCACCATCACCTTGTGATATTCTTCAGGCGAAATCAACTCCTGACATACCCCTGGACATAAACCCATATCGTAATTTAGGCAAGGACGATCTTTAAACATCGGAATCGGTCTTTGTCGTAATGGAAAAGCGCGTTTAATAATTCCTAAAGTCCTTCTGAGATTAAATGTATCGACATAGGGACCATAATATTTGTCCTTTGTGCCGCCCATCTTCCGTTTGCGCGTAATAAAAATACGCGGATAGTCCTCTGACCAAGTGATGCAGACATAGGGATATTTTTTGTCATCCTTGAGCAGAACGTTGTAGTAGGGCTGATATTGCTTAATCAGATTTGCTTCAAGGGCGAGAGCTTCGGCTTCGGAGTCGGTGACAATAAACTCAATTTCATGAACTAGCTGCACCATCATCGCGATACGCGGCGACAACTCCTGACTACTACGAAAATACGATCGCACTCGATTGCGTAATGCCTTCGATTTGCCAATGTAGATTACGCCATCATGGCGATCGCGCATGAAATAAACCCCTGCTTCTAGAGGGATTTCTTTTAATCGCGTTTGTAATTTTTCAGGATTTTGTAGTAGCGGTTCAGTCATCATCTAATGATAACAAAACGTAATAAAGTAGATCTTGCAACGGTGATCTTACAAGGCTAAAAATAAACGGTGAAATGCTGATGTGAAAAGGGCAATTACTCCGTACACGCTGTATCCTATTCCGCTATATTAACTAATTTTGAGACTTGTGATAACTAAAAAAATTATGACTTATGAATAAGCTTAGCCCTTTTCTTTTCTAACCACCAAATAGCGGCTTGGCAAAAAGGTCTATACATACCATTTTTATCTTTGCTTTTCCAATCCTGAATTTCATTTTCAATTTGTTGAAGTGTCCAATTACCAGTTGGATATTTGTCCTTTAAATTTTTTTTTGCTAAATCTATTGCTTCTGCACGATAATCTCTTAACTTTTCATCATTCAAATTCAAAATATAATCTAAATCTTCAATTATTTTTTGTCTCAAATTTTCATCTTGTGTGTTTGGTAATATGTCACCAAAGACTGAATATGTAATAATCCTTTCTGATTTTGTAATGTCTAAAGGATTAAGTACATTCAATTCAACCGATCCTATTACCTTTCCTTTGACCAAAATACCTTGCTCATTAGTTTTACCCTGAGACTGATCACAATGATCTTTTTTACCTGTTTTTCCATTGCAAACACCAAGCATATTTAGCCAATGTAAATCTAAATTAAGACTGCGCTCTTTTGATAATTGTCGGGATATGTAATGCTCAATTTGCATACCCGCTTTTCCATCTTTATGATTTAATCTAATACGCCCCATACAATAAGCACAAATATATCCTTGCTCCTCAAGTAACTGAGATTGCCAATCTTTTTGTGCCTTATATTTAGCAGTATCAGGATCATTACGCCTATCATTTAATGATTGAGGTTCTTGTCGTTTTTTGATGTGTTTCATAGAAGATCGATATATGACTGCATACGCATTACTTCAAGGTCATTTTCACCACGCTTTTCTTTAAGCTTTTCTAGAAGTTCTTGAGCATTTTCCCCGTCATCGTTGTCAATCAGTCGATATATCTCTCTGAGCTTATTTTCATATTCTTTTTCATACTTGGGTAGTTGAAATGCATCTTGCAAAATAGCGTTGCTGTCACGCCCTTCCGTATAAATTTCGCGATCGCTAATTTGATTATCTTCTAATAAAAAGACACTTTCTCTTGATAAATGACTCAATACTTGAGGTGAATGAGTAGTTACAATAAATTGGATATTTGGAAAAGTATGTGTGAGCGCTGGTAGAAGTTTACGTTGCCATTGTGGATGTAAATGTAGATCAATTTCATCAATTAATACGATGCCTTCTCCTTCTAATTTGTTGTCTAAGCTTGGATTGGCGATCGCTAATCTCCGCGCAATATCAACCACCAAAGACAACATCATTTTTTCACCTGATGAAAGCTGTAAAAACTCAAATCTTTCTCCATTTTTATCAACAACTAAGCTTGTAGTATCTTGAAACTTAACAGGTGTAAAATCATGGCTTCTTGGAGATCTTTCAACTCTTAAATTGGAAAATTTAGCAAATTCAAATTTGTTTAGAAAAGTATTAATAGCTAATCTAACAATTTCTAATTTTTGGTTTCTATACTTGAAATCTTGCAGATTTCTTTGATTTTGATTCTCAAGATCTTCCTCTTCACGAAACCATTTAGCAAATTCATAAAATGAGTCAATATTGCTATTAAAAGAATTCTCATAAGCAAGTAATTGCTCTATTTTATATTTGGGGATATATCCATATTTAGGATTATAAACTTTAGCGTTATTACTGACAACATTTCTATTGATTGAATAACAGATAAGTATTGGTAAATTTAATAGCTTATGTTCATTAATAGCTAGCTTAATTTTGTCAACAAAGTTACTATAGTCACCATCTATCGCCTCTTCGTAGATTATCGAAATTTTGTAGTGTTTACTTTCATTAGAGAAGTCTAGTTGGATTTTATATTTTTCTGATTTGATGTGTATATCTCTACCACTCAGTTCTTTATATGATAATATTGACGTTTTTTTAGAAGTACAAATATCTTTAACTAATACATTTAATAAAATGCTAATTGCATCTAAAATTGCGGATTTACCCGCTCCGTTTACGCCGATAAATACAACAACATTAGAACTTTTAGGAAAAGTAATTTCACAGTTCCGAAAGCCACGAAAATCTTTTATTTTCAACCAGTTTATTTTCATTGTCTTTGTAAAATAAGCTTGCCAAGTGATAGTTGAGACAAATAACTTGGCAATGATTAAAAGTTTAGATTTATTGATTTTAGGTTATGACAGAGATTTAATCATTTCTAAGTCGGATCTGATAATGGCGTTGCCAATGTTGGCGATAGATTAACTCTAATTGATTACCAAATTTCATAAATAGCTTGGCTTGTTGATCTTGAAAGGCTAAAAACAAACGGTGAAATGCCGATGTGAAAATGGCAATTATTAAACCTGCCGCCGTTGTAATCAAGGCTTCAGCAATACCCTGAGTTAGCGAACCTGATTTAGTATTAGCCGCCACATCTCCAATTTTCAGCGACCCAAAGGAAACGATCAAGCCAATTACCGTTCCTAACAAACCTAACAAAGGTGCAAGCGTAATCGCCGCTTCTAATAACTTTTCCCCCTTCATCATTCCTGCCAACTCTTCATCAGCAGTACTTTCAAGGGCAAGTCGAAATAGTTCAGGATCTGGCTCATGCAGAGCTAGCGGTGCGTATAAAAAGCGACCAACTGGATGTTTTCTTGCCGCTTCCTGAGCTACTTCAGCCGCCACTTCTAAATTCTGGCGGGCGATCGCTAAAATATTCTCGGCTGTTTTCTGCTCTAACCTCAGGATGCCAAACCAAAAAATTACTCGATCCATGATCCCTGCAAAGGCAAACACTGATAGAGCAATGAGAGGATACATGACTGGTCCTCCCGCCTTAATCAACTCAAACACTTGGATTTGACTCCTTCTCTTCGCGTTCTCGACTTAGTTGATTGATTAGAGATAGCACTTTGACACCACGTTCAAAAGAGCGATCTTCATGAAATACGACTTCAGGGACACGCCGTAAAGCTAATCTCTGCCCCACTTCACGTTTGATAAACCCTGTGGCTGAGGCTAAAGCTTCCATCGTTTGTTGACGAGCCTCTTCAGTGCCGTAAATACTCACAAAAATTTTCACATGCTGGAGGTCGCCTGACAATTCGGCATCAGTCACACTGACCATGCCCATCCCCACGCGATCGTCTTTGATATCTTTCAGCAACATGTTGCTGACTTCTCGTTTAATTAGTTCGGCGACACGAGCAACTCGTCTTGTAGTAGCCATAGTTTTACGTTTGTGGAGTAAATATTACACAGTAAATATGATCTCTTGATTTTCTATGCAAGTCTTATCTAGATTAAACTCGCATTCTGGTGCAGTTATTGAATAGTCAATTAGGCAACATCCAATCCCAGCATCGCTCTCAACACCAGAGATACACCGATAAACCCACTTACAATCGCGCTAATCATGGCGATCGCTGTTACAGGTTTTTGCAATAACGGAATAATTGGCGCGATCACCACTGAAAGAACACCACCAGTGATTAAAGCTAAAAATTTCGGATAGCGAAGCAGGTTTTGAATAAAGTTTTTCATGATCTAAGAAATAATCAACCCAACACTTATGTTACAGCGATTTGCGATACAAAAGCCAAAGAAGCTGAAGCTAACGCGAAGTAGTCACTACAGCTTCTTGCGATTTCTTATGATTTTATTTCAGGGCAACGCGCTGCAAGGCAGGATAATAATGGGAAGAGATAGATACTTTTTGGGATGCTTGTTGAACTTCTTGATGAATTAAGTTATCTGACAACATTTTTGTCATCGCTTCGGGATGATAATCCCAGCTTAGTAATCCAGCAAGTCCCATAAACAAACCAAATACTGCGGGAACCATTGATGCACCGTACAACCACCCCTTTTGAGTAAGCGAGGTCATTGCTAACAAGGCGATCGCTAGGGCAAATGCTGCCTCCGATAAATCAAACTGATCATCATGGACATTCAGTTTTTCGTATAGTTCTTCAGCTTCCTTAGCTTGTTGCTGCAATTTTTCTTTTTCTTTGTCTTGTTTCGCGGCGATCGCCTGATACTTGGCAATTTCCTTGTCATATTCAGCGCGGAGTTTCGGTTGCTGTGCTTGAACTGCCGCCGCCTGTAATGTCAACTGAGCGATCGTGGATTTGGCAATCTCGGCGCGGACATTGCGAGCTTGATAAAAAGCCCATGTGTCAATGCGATCAGCTTGAGCTTTTTGCATCGACTGAACCACATTGCCACTTTTGACTTGGCAGATCCCCATAAATGTCACAAACAAAACTACGGTAATGGCAACATAGTTATTAAGTTGACTCTTTTTTTGTTTTTTTTCTGGCTGAGAAGGCTCGGAGGATTTTGATGATTTATCGCGATCGCTTAACTCCTCATCTCCATCGTCATCTTGGCTCTCGATAATGTCGGATAGTTCCATCTAAATAATTTGATATAAGCAATTTACTGTGATCGTAATCTTACCAAAAAATAGAAAATTGCCATACTTTAAGCCAAAAAATAGCGGTACAGAGCTAAACTCCACACCGCTATTTCTTATTGAATGGAGAGGGAGTAGCTAATTATTCGCCAAAATCGCGTTAACTTTAATCTCAGAAAGTTTTGGGAAAGAAGATTGACTAGCAAACATTTGTTCTTTCTTAGCAATAGCTACCTGTTCATGGGCAAGACGCATTTGTGAATTAAGTGCAGTTGTCGTCGCATCATATAGATTAGTTGCCATCTTTGGATAAGCCCCGATCGCAATAATTGGTACTAAAAAGCAAACGGCAATAAATACTTCACGCGGTCTAGCATCGCTAAAATCAGACTCACTAGGCAATTCGCAACTTGTGCCGAAACAAACTACGTCTTGGTTGCCCTGAGATTTGAGGCTGATATCGGAAATATCGCAGGATGGATTAATATCGCAGGATGGATTCCCTTCACAAGCGTAAAAAATCTGACGCAACATTGACAATAAATAAATCGGAGTGAGAATCACACCCACTGCGGCTAAAAATACGGTCACAGTGCGGAAAGTGGAGCTATAGACATCACTGGTGGTGATTCCCATAAATATTGAGATTTCGCTAGCAAATCCACTCATCCCAGGCATTGCGAGAGAAGCTAAAGCACCAACGGTAAATAAGGCAAACACTTTGGGCATCACCTTACCGATATAGCCCATTTCACTCAATAGCATCGTGTGGGTGCGATCGTAGGTGACACCCGCAAGGAAGAATAACACCGAAGCAATTAGACCGTGAGATAGCATTTGCAGCATTGCGCCACTAAGCCCTAGATCAGTATAGGATGCAATTCCAATCAAAACGAAGCCCATGTGGGAAATCGATGAAAAGGCAAGACGACGCTTCATATTTGTCTGGGCAAAAGAATTAACCGCGCCATAGACAATATTGATTACACCCAGCGTTGCCAAAATCGGCGCAAAATAGACATGGGCTTGGTCAAGCAGTCCCATGTTCAGACGGATCAAACCATAACCACCCATTTTCAGCAACACACCCGCCAAAATCATGGATACAGGTGAAGATGCCTCACCGTGAGCATCGGGCAACCAAGTATGGAGCGGGAAAATCGCTAATTTGACACCAAAAGCAATTAATAAACCTGCATACAGTGGAAGCTCTAAAGCTAAGGGGAAATCTTTGAGGGCTAACTCAGCCATATCAAAGGTCATGTTGTTGCCATAGAGCGCCATCGCTAATCCTGCGACAAGGATAAAGATCGAAGCGGCGGCGGTATAAAGTAAAAATTTCGTGGCTGCATACTGACGTTTTTGACCACCCCAGATCGAAACCAGCAAATATACAGGGATGAGTTCGACTTCCCACATGATGAAAAACATCAATAAATCTTGGGATACGAACACACCGATCTGAGCGGAGTACAGCACCAACATTAAGAAGTAAAACAGGCGCGGTTTGATGTTAACCTGCCAAGCGGCAAAGATTGAGAGAGTGGTGACAAGTCCCGCTAGAAGCACTAAGGGTGCAGAAATACCATCGACTGAGACTGCCCAACTCAGACCTAATTGGGGTATCCAATTGTACTTTTCCGCGAGTTGGAAGGTGGCACTGCTCGGATCGTAGTTTTTCCAGAAGGCGTAGCACATCAAAATAAAATCAGCGATGCCTACACCTAATGCATACCAACGTACAGTTTTGCCATCTTTGTCTGGCAATATGGGGACGAGGAATGATGCTACGAGTGGGAGCAGGACGATCGCGGTAAGCCAAGGGAATTGGTCTGTCATGTCAATAGGTGTAAATACTCACCAAGGAGAATGTTAAGTATTGTACTAAACTTTACAAAGTTTTAAGCATCATTATCTCACTGAGATTGATAGATGTTTTTGATGCATGTTATAGATTTATGACTTGGGATCAATGTGTAAATAGGCATAAGAAGAGAAGTGTGAGCCGCCGCTACTTATTTTGAGTTAACCTTTCCCACACTGACATATAGCGCTTTTCAAACAAACCCGAACCAAGAAATTTGTAAAAATGTTGCGAAATAACTCTCTTACAAAATTTCTTGACGGTTGCTATAATTCACCATGGTGACGTGAAATTTAGACAGAGTGAATCGAGATGGCAAGAGAACCGAAAAAGCCTAATGAATATATCGTGCATTTAAAGCTAGAGGGCGGGCAAGAAGTCACGACAAAGTTTACAACCATCGAAGAAGTCAAAAGTTGGTATGCATCACAGTTTAAGGCTAAGGCAAATGAGGATGATCTGATGCCTATTCCTGTGCGAGCCGAGCTAAATGAAATTTTATTAGTTCGTCCTAAGCGTGTTATTGCTATTCATGTTGAGCCGATTTACTCTTCTAGCGTCGAAATGTTTTCATGAAATAAAAAAGAGCGCACCGCGCTCTTTTTTATAACTAGTGGTGAGCGGCAAAGCCGCTCACCACTAATCGAGAATATAAAGGTCTAAATGCTGTTACATCAAGTTTCTGGTCGATCGCGTTTAGGTTTGGCTTTGTCATTGGTGACGGTTTTGCTTTGGGGATTTTTGGCGATCGCCTTAAAGATTGTTCTCCAAGAGCTAGATCCGTTCACGGTGACTTGGTTTCGGTTTACGATCGCGGGGCTATTATTAGGCACACATTTAACGGTGCGCCAAAAATTACCATCTTGGCAAGATATACACAAGGTATCGTTACCGATTTTTTTTACCGCCGTAGTTGGACTATCCCTGAACTACATTTTATTTTTAATTGGTGTCGGCAAAACTTCGCCAACTAATGCTCAAGTGCTGACTCAGATTGCGCCCGTGCTGATGGGAATTGCTTCCTTAATTATTTTCAAAGAGAAATATAACTACAGGCAATGGGGCGGTGTGGCGCTGCTCATTTTTGGATTGGTATTGTTTTCCCACGAACAGGTGCGATCGCTAATTAGTAGCTTCGATAGTTACATGTGGGGCAATATTTTATTGATTTTTGGGGCGATCGCATGGGTGTTTTATGGACTCGCCCAAAAGCAGCTATTGCGAGATTTGCCTTCGTCATCAGTGATGCTAGGCATATATCTTAGTGCTGCTGTCCTTTTTACGCCCTTGTCACATCCAGCTAGATTATTGACTTTATCGAGTTCACATTTTGCCATTCTCATCTTTTGTGGGCTAAATACTGTTTTTGCCTATGGTGCATTTGCATCTGCACTCGAACATTGGGAAGCCTCCAAGGTCAGCGCAATAATTACTCTTGCTCCCCTAGTTACCTTAGTAGCCTCAGTGATTTTGCCAAGTTTTATTTCGCAATTATTACCGCCATCACCGCTTAGTTGGTGGGGCTATGTGGGCGCGATCGCGGTTGTATTTGGCTCGCTCATGATTTCCCTAAGCTCAAAACCCTTGCGTTAGAGTCATTTCAAGGATTTTTTAAAATATTTTTTAAAATGTTTGCGTTTGCCACATTTGTACGCTATAGTTATGAACGCTGAAGTCAATGACACAGCAAAACGGCTACATTCCTCAGTAGCTCAGTGGTAGAGCAATCGGCTGTTAACCGATCGGTCGCAGGTTCGAATCCCGCCTGGGGAGTTATCAAAAAAAGAAGGTGTGCAATGCATACCTTCTTTTTTTGTGGATCGCTATAAAATTGGACAAAGCACAGAAATGTCCTATGCCCCAATCACAAGAAATTCTCAAAGAGCGTTATCAATTACAAAGTCAGCTAGGACTGAATTCGGGAAGACAAACTTGGCTAGCCCATGATTTGGATGCTAATCATGAACTTGTGGTCGTGAAGTTACTCACATTTGGTGGTGATGTGCAGTGGGAGGATTTGAAGCTATTTGAGCGGGAGGCGCAAATCCTCAAGCAACTAAATCATCCGCGTATTCCTAAATATCGTGATTACTTTGCGATCGACGATCGCTCTCTCTGGTTTGGGCTAGTCCAAGAACATATCCAAGGAACATCGCTGAAGGATTTGCTGGTAGAAGGACAGAAATTTTCGGAGAAGCAGGTCAAAGATATTGTCACCGATACCTTAGAGATTTTGATTTATCTACATGGACTGAATCCGCCTGTGCTGCATCGCGATATTAAACCCAGTAATTTAATTTGGAGCGATCGCCAAGAAATTTATCTCGTAGACTTTGGCGCGGTGCAAGATAAAGCTTCAGCCGAGGGTAAGACTTTTACGGTAGTTGGTACTTATGGCTATGCGCCGATGGAACAGTATGGCGGACGAGCTGTGCCTGCTTCGGATTTGTATGGATTGGGAGCTACGGTGATTCATTTGCTAACGGGGATTTCGCCTGCGGAGTTACCTCAAGATGATGAGTTGAATATTCAATTTTGCGATCGCTGTGGAGCCAGTACCCAACTTTTAGATTGGGTGCAGAAAATGACGGCTCCATCACCGAAGCGACGCTTTCAATCAGCAAGAGAAGCGATCGATATGCTTTATACCGATTTCACAAAAGTAGCCAAATCTAAGTCTGACAATAAACCTTCTCATTTCAAGGTTCCTGATATCAGAATCCCTCAACCTGTAACCAGTAAAGTGCAGATTGAGCGATCGGCAACTAATCTTTTGGTGACAATTCCTCCCTCAATTACTGGAATCGTAATCTCCATCGTTATGACTTTACTGGGGATGATGATTATATTGCCTCTCGCATTGGCAATGTTTTATTTGAATGCAGGCTTTGCTAGTGGTTTTTTGTTGATATTTTTGGTGATTGCCTATACTAATTTACTGGGAATTTGCTCAACTATTTCGTTCGAGATTGATACAAACCATGTCTCTTGTAAACTCAGTAAACGTTTTTTTAAATGGCAACATTTCGCCCAGACATTTAGTATTCGACAGATTGGGTACATCCATACAAGAATGTCATCTAAGACAGGCGGTTCAGTTGTTATTCAAACTACCCAACATAAAACACCACAGCAACCACAAATAAAAACCAAATATAGATATATTGTGGGAGATAGTCGTCTCACTGAAGTGGAAACAGCATGGTTAGCCCAAGAGATTCAAGATTGGTTAAAAAATGCTCATTAGTGCTGACTATTTCTGAAGTCTTTGTTATACTCTCCACACAAATTTAAATACTCTCGTGAGGAGTGATATAATATGAAAGCGTATTATCTTGGCTATGTAAGCGGTTTAAGTTGTTTAGCAATGGCGATGATGGTGGGTGGAACTGCGGCGATCGCAGAGACTCAGACTAAGTACAGTGACATACTTACTCAAAATGTCACCTCTGTATCGCAACTAAGTGATGTTAAGCCGACAGATTGGGCTTTTACATCTTTGCAGTCTTTAGTAGAACGCTATGGTTGTATCGCAGGTTATCCCGATCGCACTTTTCGGGGTAAGCAAGCCACGAGCCGTTATGAATTTGCGGCTGGGCTAAATGCTTGCTTGGACAAAATTAATGAGATTATATCGGCTGGTTTAGCCGATAAAGTTGGCAAAGAAGATCTCGCCACTTTGCAAAAACTTCAAGAAGAATTTGCGGCAGAACTCGCCACCCTGCGCGGTCGGGTTGATGCTCTTGATGTAAAGACCGCGAAGCTCGAAGCTCAACAGTTCTCTACCACAACTAAGCTTTCTGGACAAGCCATTTTCGCAGTCAGTGGCGGCGGCGCGGGAGGAAGTCCATTCAAAAGCTCCACTAACGCACTTGCTGGGAATACAACAGTAGCTCCTATTGTCAATGGATTAGGTTCTACTGATAATGGTTTAGATATCGCTCCTAGTGGCAACGTCAACACTACAGTCAATGCAAGAGTAAGACTTGACTTAAATACTAGTTTTACGGGCAGTGACCTTCTGCTCACTCGTCTTGAAGTTGGGAATGGCGGTGGAACTGCTGGTGATGTTTTGGGGAATCCTTTAAATGAATTCAGCAACGTTGGTTTCAAGACTTTTCGCCTAGACTATGCTGGCAATAGCTCTAATTTCACCTTGGCAAAATTGCGCTATGACTTCAATCTTGGCAAAGATATCCGAGTTTCATTAGGTCCTGTGCTGCATGTTTACGACCATGTGGACAAAAATAGCTTTGCTAATGATGAAGCCGTTGACTTCTCTTCCACATTTTTCATCAATAATCCCTTGGTCGTTCTCATCAATCCCCAAACAGGAGGAGCAGGTGGAGCGATTGATTGGAATCCCAATGGCGGTGATTTTAACTTTCGGGCTCTCTATTTAGCGGCAATGGAGCAAACCCTTCATCTGTGGCTGTGGCAACTGGTTCTGCTATTTCCCGCAATGCAGGGCTTACAGGCGATCCTTATCAAGGCACATTTGAGTTAGAGTATGCTCCCAAACGTGATGGGGTAAAGGGTGCTTTTGCTGTTCGCCTCCAATATACGAGAGGGACGGTTAATAACCTCGACTTCAATACGGGTGGTGTGAACGTAGAATGGTCTTTCTCCAAAGCAGTAGCGCTCTTTGGGCGATATGGTTTTGGTAGTATTGACAACCGTGGCAAAGCCGTTGTTGGTACAACTGCTGTTGGCGATCCCACCTATAGTTTTAGTAACGCTAGTCCTGCTACCGAGACTGCCACTAGCTTTAGTCCTCAAACTTTCATGATTGGTTTAGCATTTCCCGACTTGTTCAAACAAGGCACATTGGCAGCGATCGCTGTAGGACAACCTTTTATTGAAAATAAAGTTGGGAATAGTACACAAACCAATTTAGAAGCATTCATTAGATTTCCGATTACTAATAACATCACTATCACGCCCGATATTCAAGTGATTTTTAACGCCAATAACAACAGCGCTAACAGCACGTTAACTATCGGCACGTTAAGGACTGTCTTTAGTTTTTAGGAAAAGGGGCGCTTTGCGCCCTTTTTTTAGTAATGATTCTTTTTTCTGTTTCGCGATAAAATTGGTTAAAAATTGGACAAAAAAGTTGAGTCCTATGCCCCAGTCGCAAGAAATTCTCAAAGAGCGTTATCAATTACAAAGTCAGCTAGGACTGAATTCTGGAAGACAAACTTGGCTAGCCCATGATTTAGATGCTAATGATGAACTTGTGGTCGTGAAGTTGCTCACATTTGGTGGTGATGTGCAATGGGAGGATTTGAAGCTATTTGAGCGGGAGGCGCAAATCCTCAATCAACTAAATCATCCGCGTATTCCTAAATATCGAGATTACTTTGCGATCGACGATCGCTCTCTCTGGTTTGGGCTAGTCCAAGAACATATCCAAGGAACATCGCTGAAGGATTTGCTGGTAGAAGGACAGAAATTTTCGGAGAAGCAGGTCAAAGATATTGTCACCGATACCTTAGAGATTTTGATTTATCTACATGGACTGAATCCGCCTGTGCTGCATCGCGATATTAAACCCAGTAATTTAATTTGGAGCGATCGCCAAGAAATTTATCTCGTAGACTTTGGCGCGGTGCAAGATAAAGCTTCAGCCGAGGGTAAGACTTTTACGGTAGTTGGTACTTATGGCTATGCGCCGATGGAACAGTATGGCGGACGAGCTGTGCCTGCTTCGGATTTGTATGGATTGGGAGCTACGGTGATTCATTTGCTAACGGGGATTTCGCCTGCGGAGTTACCTCAAGATGATGAGTTGAATATTCAATTTCGCGATCGCTGTGGAGCCAGTACACAACTTTTGGATTGGGTGCAGAAAATGACGGCTCCATCACCTAAGCGACGCTTTCAATCAGCAAGAGAAGCGATCGATATGCTTTATACCGACTTCACAAAAGTAGCGAAACCAAAGTCTGATAATAAACCTTCTCATTTCAAAGTTCCTAATATCAGAATCCCTCAACCTGTAACCAGCAAAGTGCAGATTGAGCGATCGGCAACTAAGCTTTTGGTGACAATTCCTCCCTCAATTACTGGAATCGTAATCTCAGCCGTTATGACCTTACTAGGAATGATGATTATATTGCCTCTTTCGTTGGCAATGGTTCGTTGGAATGCTAGCGTTGCTATTGGTTTTTTGTTGATATTTTTGGTAATTGTCTATGCTAATTTACTTGGAATTTGGTCAACTATCTCGTTCGAGATTGATACAAACCATGTTTCTTGTAAACTGAGTAAACGTCTTTTTAAATGGCAACATTTTGCTCAAATATTTAGCATTCGTCAGATTGAATATATTCATACAACAATGTCATCTAAGTTATGCGGTTCAGTTGTTATTCAAACTATCCAACACAAAACATCGCAGCAACAACAAATACAAACCAAATATATTGTGGGAGATAGTCGGCTCAGTGAAGTGGAAACTGCATGGTTAGCCCAAGAGATTCAAGATTGGTTAAAAAACGCTCGTTAGATTTAGTCAGGGAACACCACTAAAAAAATGCTTGTTGAATCCATTCTGTAGCACCTTCGCTATCTAACGGAATTGAAATAAAGTATCCTTGAATATCGATACTGCTGCCGCCAATATTTTCAAAATAATTCAACTCCTCTAATGTCTCCACGCCTTCAATGACAATACCAATACCAAGATTGTTGGCTAAACGCAAAATAGACTGAATGATTCTTTGGCTCTTGATATTAGTAAAGATTTTATTAGTAAAACTACGATCAATTTTAAGAACATCAATCGGTAAATTTTGGAGATAACTAAAAGACGAATAACCTGTACCAAAATCATCAATATATACTTGAATACCAATTCCTCTTAACTTCTCAAGCTTTTGTGAGGAAACTTCGATATTTTCCATTAAAACTGACTCAGTGATTTCTAATTTGATTAAGCTAGGAGAAATTTGTCTTGCTGAGAGTATTTCTTGAATACGTTCGACAAAATCGGGCTGAGCGACCTGCAATGTAGAAGCATTGATTCCCAAGGTCAATAGGGGGATATTCGGGAATTGTTGCTGCCAGAGATATAGTTGATCGCAAGCTGTTTCTAATACCCAATATCCAATCTGAATGATCTCGCCTGTTTGCTCAGCGATCGGGATGAATGCTTCTGGAGAAATTAAGCCCTTTGATGGATGTAACCAACGCAATAGAACCTCAAATCCTGACAATTTGAGTTCCTGTAATGAAACTATGGGTTGATAAACTAGATAGAACTCACGACGTTTGAGAGCCTGTCGAAAATCCGTTTCCAGTTGCCAACTTACTTTGTTTCCCTGCTTCATTTCATGCGTAAACAAAGCGTGATTACCACGACCGCTTTTTCGTGATTGCTGCATAGCGATGGTTGCATCACCCAAAATTTCAGCGTTATCAACGTATCTGCGATCGCTTAAAGCAATACCAATACTAACAGAAGTGAAAATTTGATTGCCGTTAACCAAAAATGGTTGCTTAATACTGTTTGAAATTTCTCTAGCTATTTGGTTAACATTGTGATTGATATTGTAATTAATATTATGATTAATATTTTCGACTAGAACTACAAACTTATCACTATCAATTCTCGCGATACTTGCATTTTCATTTGAGTATATTTTTAAGCGATCGCTAATTTCTTTTAAGAGTTGATCACCAGCAATTATGCCAAAATTATCATTGATTGATTTAAGGCGATCGCAATCTATAAATAAAACGGCAAAATTATAACTAAAGTCAGTTTGAAACTTAGTAAAAGCTAAATGTAATAACTCCATAAATGAGTCACGATTGAGAAGCCCCGTCAGCGAGTCATGAAGTTCGTTATGCTGTAATTTAGCAAGTACTTGATCTCGTTCAATCCTGACAGCATCTGATTTAACCAGCAGTTGGATTTGATGTATTAGAATAGCCAACTGGGTTCCCAAATTTTCGAGTAGTTCGATTTCCCAATTTTGCCAAGGACGGGCTTGATCGTATTGATGTAAAATGATCAGCCCCCATAATTTTTTGCCTTTAGGAATAGCGATCGTGATCGCCGAACGGATACCTAACGGCAAGAGGCTATTAGCGATCGAAGGATCGACATCAGGAGATGTCATATCATCAATAACTTGGCTCAGGCATTTCTGAAAAACTTCAACACTTTCAGGCTCTAGATATATTGAGGGCAGGCTCTGTCCTAAAAGCGATCGGCTAGGTTCTCGTACAGATTCATATTGAATCGGTTGATTAGATGCTTCAAACTGCTCAGCTAATTCATAGATAATTATTTGATCGCAATGTAATAGTTGATCAACTTCTAAAACTACTGTGTCAAGAAGTCCATTTATATCCATCGACTGTCTTAACCGAGCCGACATTAATGCTAATAAGGTATAGATATCATCTTTGTTTTGCAAATTAATATCTAGACTAGGTTGCTCAAATTGCTTGAGTCTCTGTTTAAGGACTGTTATCTCTTTTTCATTACTACTACAATATTCTGCTAAAACCCCGCTCAGAGATTTAATTTTTTCTAAATCATCCTGTTGTAGTTTAGTCAAATTTTCGGATGTGCTAATACGATCTATACATTCAATTAATGCAGATATTGTCTCAGATAATTTATTTTGCATAGTCGCATAAAGTAATTGCAAAAATGATAATCACTAAAATTAAAACATATATTTCATCAAAATCACCAAAAGTTAAATATAGGCGGTGTTTCGCAACGCTTAAGGTATTTACTCTATCTGAATGGCATTGCATACAGTAAACCTCCTTGCTTCCATGTTCGATTTAAACCACGCGGGATATCAAAAGGTGTAAGATTACGATTGTAGATATCGCTATAGTTACCGACTTGCTTCAGGATTTGGGTTGTCCAATCGGGCGCTAAACCTAGTTCTATTCCTAAGGAGTCGGATGTGCCAAGAAATTTGGCTATTTCAGGATTTGTCGAGTCTTTAAAAGCATTGTAATTGTCCGTATTAATCCCCAACTCTTCGGCATAAATAGTGGCATAAACCACCCAAGTTACGACATCCCGCCAGCGATCGTCGTTGCCGACCAACGCAGGACTCAGAGGCTCCTTGGAAAAACTAAGATCGAGAATTTTGTGATCGGCAGGACGAGGTAGTTTATTCCGCCAAGCCGCTAGTTGAGATTTTTCGGAGGAAATAATTTCACAGTCTCCTTTGGAATAGCCATTCAAAACACTATCGAGGTCAGCTAATACGATGGGGACTATATCAACATTTGCTTCCTTAAAAGTAGATTCTAAGTTGGCGGCATTAATTCCAGTTTCCACGCAGATTTTTTTGCCCGTCAATTCTTTCAGCGCGATCGCTAATTCTTCCTTTGTTTTTGGGGTTTGCTTATCAGATTTGCTATCTAATTTATTGTCGGATGTATTGCGATCGCTAGATTTAGTTTCTGGAGTAGTCGATGGAGAAATAGATGGAGTAGCCGATGATGTAATCGTTGGCGTTGGGCTAGCAGAGGCTGAAGGAGAAGCCGAACTTTGAGGTGAACTGGGGCTTGTCCCAGTTCTAATCATCAAACCCTGACCATCAAAAAAAGTTGTGGGCGCAAAGGCAATATTCGGAGTGACATCACGGGTGAGTGTGCGCGTAGTATTTCGCATCAAAATATCGATATCGCCATTTTGTAAAGCTGTAAAGCGATCTTTGGCTAGCAATGGCTTAAAATCAACCGCCTTAGCATCTCCTAATACCGCCGCCGCGATCGCCTTGCAATAATCCACATCTAAGCCACTCCATTCCCCTTTATCGTCAACATAACTAAATCCTGCTAGTTTGCCATTTACACCACAGATCAGCTTCCCACGCGCTTTTACGCGCTCTAAAATTCCTTCGGGATCTTTCGCGGCGGCTTTGGGACTGGGAATAGCTGTTGGTGAATTGCTAGGACTAGGTGCGGGTTTATCTTGACAGCCAAATAGTAAAGCGATCGCAAGGCTTGCCACCAAGCAGGATTTTTTTAGGGTGGATGACACAGGGCTTTTTTTAGAAGTGTTGGGGAAATGCTGGGGCATTAAGCTCATGGGTTTGGTGGTTGCTAAAGCGATCGCGGATAGACTATATGCAGCTTACAATATAGCGCTTTGCGCTGAATTAAAACCGCTATAAATTTGTAAAATCGCCGCGAAGCGGCGATTTTACAAATTTATAGCGAAGCCCTTCGTTTCATTTAGCTGAGATAGGTATAACCATTCAAACAATGTTCGTATTTTTGTAAGAACAACCTTGCTTCATCAAGTGTGATCTGCTTATCTTGAAGAGCGCGTTCCGTCTCTTGGCGAATATTTTCCAACATTGCATCACGGTTGTACTGAACATAGGCAAGAACTTCAGTCATCGAATCGCCTTTGATCACATGCTCAACTTTATAACCTGTCGGAGTTGTATGAATATGCACCGCATCGGTATCACCAAAGAGATTATGTAAATCACCGAGAATTTCTTGATAGGCTCCACCAAGAAATAGCGCCAGAAAATAAGGTTCTCCAGCAATGAAGGGATGCATTTCTAAAACCGATTTAACATCACGCAAATCGATGAAGCGATCAATTTTGCCATCGCTGTCACAGGTGAGATCGGCGATCGTGCCGCGACAATTTGGTTCTTCGTTAAGACGATGGATTGGCATGATCGGAAACAGTTGATCGATCGCCCAACTATCGGGAGCAGATTGGAACACTGAGAAATTGCAATAATAAGTCAGCGCCATCGACTTTTCGAGATCTTCAAGATCATCAGGCACATAGTTGAGTTTGCGAGTTACTTTGAGAATGCGATCGCAACATTCCCAAAACAGGCGTTCAACTCTGGCGCGTTGTTTGAGAGTCAGATAGCCAAAGGTAAACAAGCTAATTGCTTCTTGATTGAACTGGACAGCATCGTGATAAATCTCTTGATAGTTTTTCTCATTGATGGTTTCCAGAGCCTCAAAAAGATTGCGAACGATTAAATGTTCGTCTTCTTTTAACGGCTCGATCGCTTGATTGGGAATGCCACTAATACCAACGACATCAAAGACTAGAACCGATTGATGGGAGGCGATCGCCCGACCACTTTCACTCGTGAGTGTAGGCACAGTTACATTTTTTTCCGCACAAGCATCCTTAATCGCCGCGACGATATCATAGGCGTAGTTCTGCATACTGTAGTTCTTAGAGGCATAGAAATTGGTTTTGGAACCATCGTAGTCCACACCCAAACCGCCGCCCACATCAAGATGTCCCATTGGTGCGCCTAATAAGGCAAGCTGCACATAAACTTGTCCTGCTTCGCGGAGAGCATCTTTGATCGTGCTGATGTTACTAATTTGCGAACCGATGTGAAAATGCAATAACTTCAGCGAATCCAGCATATTTGCCGCTTCCAACTGTTCGACAGCTTCCAAAATTTCCCACATACTCAATCCAAACTTAGCGCGATCGCCTGTCGAATCTTCCCAATGTCCAACCCCTTTGGCGCTGAGTTTCGCTCTCACCCCAACTACAGGCGCAATCCCAAGTTTAGTCGCCGCCCGAATGATCATTTCTACTTCTTCAAGTTGTTCAATGACAATGATCGTATTCTGCCCCAATTTTCTTGCCAGCAAAGCTGTTTCGATATATTCAGCATCCTTATACCCATTACAAATCAACAACGAACCAGGGGTACGCAATGTCGCAAGGGCAATCAAAAGTTCGGGTTTAGAACCAGCTTCCAACCCAAATTGAAATGGTTTGCCATATTTGGCAATTTCTTCGACCAGTTGGCGCTGTTGATTGACCTTGACAGGAAATACGCCGCGATACACGCCATTGTAATTGTAGCGAGCGATCGCCTTAGCAAAAGTCGCATTAAGTCGCTCAATGCGATCGGCGAGAATATCGGAAAATCTGATCAAAATTGGGGTTCGCAAGCCCCGTTGTTTGAGATCATTTACCAAATCAAACAGGTCAATACAGCCACCGCGATCGCCCTTTGGGGATACAGTCACATGCCCTGCTTCATTGATGCTGAAATATGGATCTCCCCACCCATCAATGCGATAGAGCGTTTCGCTATCTTGAATAGCCCATTTTTTGACATCAGCAACAACAGGTAATTGAATCTCTTGCAACATTGTTAATAAACCCTTGATAAACCCTTTGAATTTCGATCTACATACTACAATAATTGGACTTACTCAGAAGAACGAGCCGTAGAGGCAATTCATGAATTGACTCTACGGTGAAATGCGGTTTTCAAATGACTACTGTACAAATAGAATTAAAAAATGTAGGGGCAATTCATGAATTACCCCTACATTTTTTGTGTCATACTCAACTGAAAACCGCCATAGTTAGACTCTCATACAGCGCTTTGCGCTGTGAGTTTGACACAGAATGCGATCGCTAAAGGTCAAAAACTTGAGGTGACGAGGATAGCTATTTGCGTTCTATTTCGTAAATTTAGCTGACTTAAAATATTGGTGATATGATTTTTGACCGTTCTAGCGGAAATATAAAGCTGATTGGCGATTTCTTCGTTATTTGCCCCCGTTGCGATTAGTTTAACTATTTGTTGTTCTCTAGGTGTAAGTTTATCAAAATCTACGGTAGATACTTCTGATACTTCAGGAATTCTGGCAATTACCTTTCTGCCTAAATTTAAATCCAAATGCATGTAGCCGCGATGCACCGCTTGAATTGCAAAGGACAATTCTTCGGGCGAAGTATTTTTTAAAATATAGCCTGATGCACCATATTTGAGGGCATGAGAAACATATTCCTCGGTTTCGTCAACCGTAAGAATAAGAACTTTAACATTGGGAAAGCGATCGCAAATTTGTTTTGTAGCTTCGACTCCATCCAGATGCGGCATTTGAATGTCCATAAGAACCACATCAGGTTTGAGCAGTTCCACTTGCTCGATCGCTAATTGACCATTAGCCGCTTCTCCAACAATTTCTAAGCAAGTCTCATCAGCCAAAGAAATTCGCAAAGCACGGCGAATGAAAGAATGATCGTCTACAAGTAAAATGCGGATTTTCATATATGGATTTACAGCCTGAAGTTGAAACTACCCTAACCTCTCTACATATCATTCAACAAGTATCGATAGTCCTAATTATAGCTAGTACCAAAGTACTATATCAATTCGTGACCTATGCCTCATGTGAAATTTTGGACTCGGATATAGGATGACATTACAGAAAAGAAGTTAATTCGAGTTTAATTCTATGTCAAAAATTTTAGTTGTTGAAGATAGTCCTGTCCAAAGAGAATTAATGGCGACTCTCTTGAGAAAAAATCATTTTGAAATCGCAACGGCAAGTAATGGACTAGAGGCGATCGCTCAAGTGCGATCGCTTCATCCCGATATAGTCGTTTTGGACATTGTGATGCCAAAAATGAACGGCTATGAGCTTTGTCGCAAATTAAGAGAAAACCCTGAAACTTGGAACACTAGCATTATCATCTGTTCAGCAAAATCAACAACAGCCGATCGCTACTGGGGAATGCGAAATGGTGCTAATGCCTATATCAGTAAGCCTTTTCCACCGCAAGAACTAGTTGATACGATCAATGTGCTGTTAAATGCATAATGTATCGAGTCCATCCTTCTTCTATTTTTCAGGTTTAAACGGATAAAGCAACTGTTGCCAATAAGTCTTCGGAATATTTTCATCAACTCCATAGGTAATTGGCATCTTGGCATCGGGGACATAGTATGTACCAAAGATCAAATCGATAATCGGAAATCCCGAAAAATTTTTATCCCGCGCCTCTCGATCATTGCTGTGATGCCAATGATGAAACTCTGGTGTGGCGATCATCCGCTTTATAATTGGGAATCGGAATCTTGTATTAGAATGATTGAAAATGGGTAGAATTGCAGCAAATATAAGATAGAAGCCAAAAGTTTCTCTAGTGAATCCGAGTAAAAAAAGTGGAACCATCACCACGATGTTAGTGGCGATCGCTTCTAGAGGATGGAGTCTAGCGGAGGCAAGCCAGTCTAGTTCAGCACTACTATGATGAATTGCATGAAACCGCCAGAGCCAAGGCAACGTATGCGCTAAGCGATGCCATGCATAAAATGCTAACTGAGCAATAAAAAATGCTTCGATAAATTGAAAAAATGCAGGTTGACTTTTGACGGCTAACTGTAGAGACGGGGAAATTACGCCGCGAAAAAAGATATATAGAAAAGCCGCAACGAGATATGTACCCGCATTGACGAGAATATGATTGCAGAAAAAGTGGGCGACATCCGTTAGCCAACCTCGGCGAAAATGTTTCTGCTCTTTTCTAAGGGGAAATCTCCATTCAAGTATGCCGAATAAAAGCCAAAGTATCGAAAAAGCAATAATAAACTTCATGATTATACCTTAATGATATTTAATGATTGATATTTAATGATATTTACGGTACTTTTTTATCACACTGATTTTTTACCACACTGGTATAGCAATCCGAAATGACTTATAGCTTTTTAAGAGTTGTGAGAGTCGCACCCTGCGGGTGCGACTCTCACAACTCTTTTCGGATTGATATATTGTAAGACTTCAGCGCAAATGATTGCGCTCTTTAACGATTTCTGACGAGAAAAGCTGGTAAATCTACTTTTGAGTTGGGACGGAACGATCGCGCCGAGCTTTTTTCTGAATTTTTTTCTGAATTCGATTCTAGAATTGATTCAGATGCGGCTTCTGGCGATCGCCTTGATGAGTATTCCTGTTCATGTAGAATTTCATTTTTGGGCTGACTAGAAGATTCTGTTAAGTGTTTGAGAGGCTTGTCAGCTAGTAAACGATCTAGTGCAGCACTGAGTTGTAGGGCGTGATGTTGATGACGAACTGATTGTTCTTTCCAATGTTGGATCGCGGCTTCATATTCCGCAGCCTTTGATGCTTGGCGCAAAACCTGCTCTTGCAGTTCTTCAATTTGCTGTTCTGAATGTTGTACTCGCGTCAGATCGTTGACGTATTCATTTTCTAATCCACGCAAGGATTGATGTAATTGGGCTTGATTAGCAAGATGTTGGATGAGTTCTTCTTCAATCTGGTCGCGATGAGCCGTGACTTGTATTAATTTTGATTGAGCTATTTCAACAGTTTTGGTGCATTCTTGCAGCAGACGGTGAGTATTCTCTAACTCTTCTGTTAAAGTCTGTTGCGAAATTTCGAGCGCATTATTATTGTTTTGCAGTTGATGAATTACCTCATCTTTTTTGGTGATTTCTTGCATATATTGAGAAGTAATTTTCTGCGATTCAATTTCTAAGGCGATCGCTAAACGATGTTTAAATTCTTCCTCTAGTTGTAAAACATGAATTGCAAGGCGATCGCTTAAATCTCGATCATCAGAATTAGTTGTGTTCCCCGTTTGTAATTTTTGATCTTGCGGTTGATTTTGTAGTTGATTTTGCAGTTTTTCTAGTTGAGTCGTGAGTTCTTGGACTTGCCGATCGCGCTCAGTGGTAATACTAATAATTTCTTGTTCTAGCTGATCAACATATTCACATTCAAACTCATGTTGCGATCGCAAAGCATCTAACTCTTTTTGAAGCTTTTCGGTCAAATCTTGGCGCTCAAGTTCATCCTTTAATTCATTGGCTCCTAAAGCTTTTGGTTTATCTTCAGTATTATTTGACCCCGCCTCATTTGCAAGCCAATCGTCGCCAAAAGCTTCAACAGCAAAATCATCAACATCATCAAGCTTGTCTAAAAATATATTGGTAATTTTAGCGATCGCTTTGTCTTGCATCTCTACTTCAGCAAAGAGTAGATCAAGATCATCTTCTTCATTAACAGGTGTTGCTTCAATCGAAACTTCTCGTAGTGTTGCTTTAGGTTTCAAATCACTCACAGAGAACCTCACTTTTATAATACTGAACAATACCGAGGTATTTTTACAAGACAAACATTACCAGACTTTGTCAAGTTTGCAATTATTTTTCTCGGAAACTTGGAACGCTCGAAATTAAGACCCAGAAATAGGGCTGCGAGGTAAAGCTCTACAACGCTATTTTTCGACTGGGAAGGGAGTAGCTACATATAAAAACTGCTATATTAAGTAAGGGGAATTATATAAGTTTTAATTTTTTGCAATAATTACTGATTGTTTACTGCTAAAATCTTGTTAATTAATTTTATCTTTGTTTTTGTTGATTTTTTAAATATCTAAATAGTTGGCTTTTTCTAGTAATGAATCTAAGCAGAAAAATCATTTACGGATATGCGATCGCCTTAGGCTTCTCTTTTTGTGGGTCTTTGGCTGGGTTGTTAT
This sequence comes from Pseudanabaena sp. ELA645, assembly GCA_037129985.1. GTDB lineage: Bacteria > Cyanobacteriota > Cyanobacteriia > Pseudanabaenales > Pseudanabaenaceae > Pseudanabaena. The sequence continues at coordinate 99,204 of JBAXTW010000001.1, forward strand.
TGGGGAATTCTATTCATCAGCAAGCTTTAGAGAAGAGCCAAACTGTATCTCAAGAGCGAAGATTCTTAAGTAAACTCCAATTGGATATTTTACATAATCGTCCTGCGAAACAACTATCACCTTATTTAAATGATCCTGACGCATTTCAGAGGGAAAGTGATAAGTTTCTTGATCGCATTGACAGAATATTAATTCTTTTGGAAACAGATCGTGCTTCAGGGAAAAAATCCACCATAAAGGGTTTGCAAACTCAACTATCTGAATATGAGAGTTTCGTCAGGGAATTTAGATCGGAAGCTCAACTACTGCTTGCTCAAATAACACCACTGACAAGATCGCCAGATACATTAACCCAAGCAGAATTACTGTTATTACGACTGGTCAAAAACAAGGGTTTTGTTAGATTTATTGAGTTTCCTGATCGCTTATTGCCATTTTCACAAATGCTTGATCAACGTGAAAAAGAAGCTGATATAGCTCTGACTCAAGCTAAATTAATTCGTATCGAAATATACGTTGCAGGGCTACTTTTTTCGGTCGCGATCGCGACGATATTTTGTATTAAAGTTAGTCAGGCGCTAGATCTTGAACAAGCTAAATCTAAGCAAATACTAGAGAATCAACTGATTGAGTTGAAGCAATCAGCCGAGGCTTTGCAAACAAGTGAATCTCATCAAAGAGCGATAGTTAGCGCTATTCCTGATTTACTGATGCGAATAAATCGAGAGGGAATTTATTTGGAGTTTATTAACAATCAAACATTTGCTGTAGTGGGTAGCTTGCCAGAAATTGTGGGGAAGCATGTGAATGAGAGTCTGCCCAAGACCGTAGCCCAAAGACGGATGGAACATATACATTCGGCTTTGGAAACTAATTCTATACAGAAGTATGAACAAGAAATTTTGATTGATGGTAAACTCCAAATCGAAGAGGTACGGATCGTTCCATATGCTGAGGGTGAAGTTTTAGCACTAGTCCGAGATATTACAGAACAGCAGATAGCCCTTCGCGATCGCCATCTTGCTGAAATATCTTTGCAAAAGAGCGAACTTACCAAGCGGATTATCATGGAAAGTATGCCAGATCTGGTGATTCAAATGGATTTGGATGGTCGCTATCTGAGTATAACTGGAGGTGCAAGCGTTCGTGTTAAACGTCCATTCAAACAATCAACTGAATTTACAATTAATGATTTTGAGTCGTCGCATTTAGCTGAACAACGTCTTTACTATGCGAATAAAGCCGTTGAGAGTGGGGAGATGCAAATTTACGAACAGGAGATTGAAATTGAGGGCGATCGCCGAATTGAAGAAGTTCGCCTTGCTCGACTCAACGACCGAGAAGTGTTAACTATCATTCGCGATATTACTGATCAGAAGCAGTTTGAACAACAACTTCAGGAACTAAATCAAAGCTTAGAACAAAAAGTTCAAGACCGAACAGTCCTGCTGCAACTAGCAAACGAAGAACTACTTCGCGCCACTCGCCTCAAGGATGAATTTCTCGCTAACATGAGTCATGAACTTCGTACACCGCTTAACGCAATTCTTGGTATGACAGAAGGATTGCAAGAGCAAGTGTATGGGAACATTAATGAGCGACAACTTAAATGTCTAAAAACTGTAGAACGTAGTGGTAGTCATCTATTAGAGTTAATTAATGATATTCTCGATCTCGCTAAAATTGAATCGGGGCAGATCACACTAGACTATACCCCAACATCCATCGATCAACTTTGTCAATCAAGTCTTTCCTTTGTGAAGCAGCAGGCTTTAAAAAAACAGATTCAGCTTCACGTCATTATTCCACCACATTTACCTACCATCCAGTTAGATGAACGCCGAATTCGACAGGTGTTAATCAATCTTCTTAATAATGCAGTTAAATTCACGCCAGATGGCGGGCATGTTTATCTAGAGGCAACGCAACTTACTCTTGCTCCTGATAAAGCTCTTGAGTCTGATAAAGAATATCTGCGAATCACAGTCACTGATACGGGTATTGGCATCGCATCTGAAAACATCCAAAAGCTCTTTAAACCCTTTATCCAAATTGATAGTGCCTTAAATCGCAAGTATGAAGGAACAGGCTTGGGGCTAGCTCTAGTCAAGCAAATAGTCGAACTTCATGGCGGCATGGTGGGGCTAACAAGTGAACTTGGCGTAGGCAGTTGTTTTACAATTGAGTTCCCAATCAATAATCCTACTGTATCCATGCAGGATAGAGATAATCTAATTCGCGATCTAATTCGCGATAAATACAGCCTGAAACTTTTACCTAAAGTTAGCTCACTAACTATAACTAATTTATCAGATGATATGTTAGATAGCGAGCTGAATCAATCGCTATCGCCATTAATTTTGTTGGCTGAGGATAATGAAGCTAATATTAGTTCAATGTATAGTTATCTGGCTGCAAAAGGATATCGCGTCCATGTCGCTAGAGATGGGCTAGAGGCGATCGCCTTTGCCAAGGAGTGCCAACCTGATTTGATTTTGATGGATATTCAGATGCCAGTCATAAACGGGCTGGATGCGATTAAACAAATTCGTCTCGAACCAAATTTTAGTAATACGCCAATTATTGCACTGACAGCTTTAGCAATGGAAGGCGATCGTCAAAAATGTTTAGATTCTGGCGCTAATGAATATATTACCAAACCTGTTAAACTACAAGCCTTATCTCATAAAATCCAAGCCTTTTTAACTTAACAAAAAAATCACCTCTGATGATTTCTTCACTCAATTTCAGCGAAAATTCTAAAGATATTGCTAGTGATGTAAACGAGCGCACAGTAACAGAATTTGCTTTGCAACAGAGTGAAAGCGATCACAAACAGGCTGAACTAGCGCTACAAGAGCTAAACCAATCCTTAGAAGCTAAAGTTAAAGAGCGTACATCTAAGCTTCAGGCAAGTGAAGCGCATAATCGTGCGATTGTTGAAGCGATCCCCGATTTATTGCTTAGGGTGAAGCCAGATGGAACTTGCATAGAATATATAGCCTCAACTCTACCCAGTGATCAATCGATACCAATCGAGACAAATATTTCCGAAGTTTTGCCACCAGATTTATTGCAACAACAGTTAGATGCGATCGCTAAGGCGATCCTCACAGGTGAACTCCAAGTTTACGAACATGAATTTATTCATGGCGATCGCATGGTTTATGAAGAAATTCGGATTATCGCCATCAATAACGAAGAAGCGCTACTAATCGTTAGGGATGTCAGCCAGCGCAAACTTGCGGAATTGGAACTAAAAGCCACCAACGAGCGGCTTGCTATTTCTAATCAGGAACTTGCTCGTGCTAATCGTCTTAAAGATGAGTTTCTTTCGACCATTAGTCATGAATTGCGAACTCCTCTTAACGCGATTATCGGGATGACAGATTTGCTAAAAGAAGAGGTGTTTGGGGAAATTAATGCAGAACAACTTGAGGCGTTACAAATCATTGAGCGCAGTAGTGGCAAATTATTAGATTTAATTATCAATATTCTGGATTTCACTAACATTGCGGCTGGACGATTAATCCTTAATCTCCGTTCAACCAATATCAAAAATCTTTGCCAGTCAGCCCTAGGATTGGTTCAAGAATCTATCGAAACTAAACAAATTCAGATTGAATCATGCATTCAGCCAAACCTACCCAACTTATTCATTGATACTGAGCGGATTGAGCAAGTATTAGCACATTTGCTTAGTAATGCTGTGAAGTTCTCTCCAGAAGCTAGTTTAGTAAAACTTGATGTAAGTATTCTCAGCGATCGCGACGCTAATAATGATAATAATCATTCCAAAAAGCATCATAATTGGCTAAAACTTACGGTCACAGATAAGGGGATTGGGATCGCCCCCGAAGATTTGCCCAGAATATTTCAGCCCTTCACTCAAGTAGATGGTACTCTCAACCGCCAATATGAAGGTACGGGAATTGGGCTGGCGATCGTCAAGCAGATTGTTGAACTCCATGATGGTCGAGTTATTGTGGAGAGCAATCTTGGAATCGGCAGTGTTTTCTCAATTGAACTGCCAATAAGATTTGAGCATTAGTAGGGCTACTTACCTTTTTTAGAGTACTTTTGTAACTTTGCAAATATTTTTTGCGATCGCAGTTTCATAATTTGCCAATAATTCAAATCAGCAATATCGCTCTGATAAAGTTGCTTGTGATCGAAAAATTCGTTCAATTCCTCTAAAATTATGCGTAGACGATTAGTAACATTTTCAGCACGATATTCTTCCAAAATACTAGGCGCTAAAACTAGTTTCTTCTCGCTATGAATCACTTTTAAAATCCGTTGTAGATCAAATGCTTGGGAATATCCTGCAATTTTGTAACAGTTAAAAGCTGGATCTAAATAATCAGATAGTCCATGATTAATGCTAGAAAAAACTGTACAACCACAAGCCATAGCCTCCATTGGTTGTAGTCCAAATCCTTCGCTTACCCCTTGCACAGCCCAATATTCTGCGGAATCGTATAAATAGACTTTAGCGCGATTAAATAAACCTTCAAGATCTTCTACATAGCTACTAATAACTTTGACGTGACAGCGTTCTTGTAAAGCTGGAATTAATTGTTCAATTAAATAACTAGAAGATTTTCGTAGTTGAATTAATACATCAATATCGCGATCGCGCCAATTATTTGGATTCAAATCATGAAACTTATCAGAAATCTCGTTAGGTAAATAGTAAAGTAAAGAATGTGGCGATCGCTGTCCCCAATAACCAAGCGTATTGCGACTGACCGTAACGATTGGCACAGCCGCCGACAGATTAAATCCATACCCCGCACTGTGAGCATGGTAAATTGCATTAAAAGCTCTTAGTTTCGGGGCAAGTTTAGCAACATCAAAGCCCCAACTCATCACAAAAATTACATCTTCTAAAGCCCGCGAAGTTCCATCACCATTCAATAGATCGTCTAGCCAGAGAGTGCCTTGTTCGCGCTGACGATAAGTAACCACTGCCGCCGCACAAATTTGCTGCGCCAGTTTTAAAGTTTTTAATTCCGCCCACAATCCCCCACAAGCAAACTTATTTGTGGTTCCTGGCAGTAAAAAGTATAGTTTTCTCATAGCGCGGGAGTATTTATGGTTTTACTTTTGCATCAGGCAGTTTCACAAATACCCGATCGCCTACTTTTGCGCCACTTAAAATTTGAGTTTGATTGTCCGAGGTTGTACCAATCGTCACAGGACGGAATTGGGGTTTGCCCTTTTCGTCAGCGATGAGTAAGCCTGTTTTCCCTTCTTGAGTGACGATCGCCACCGTTGGCACAACTAGGGCATTATCAATTTTTTGACCAAGAAAGCGCAAATCTGTATTCATTCCCGATTGCAGTTTTTCCTTCCCACTTTCTAAGGTGACGCGAACTTGAAATGATGTCACATTCTGCTCAATGATCGCTTCAGGCGCAATTAACCGTACTTTCCCTTTAAAGATTTCTGAGGGAAAAGCATCGGCAATAATTTCTACTTCCTGACCAATCTTAATTTGAGAAATATCAACTTCAGGAACCTTGGCAATAATTTCTAAACCATTAGCGATCGCGACAATCGAAGTCGAAGATGATGAATTACTAGCGGAAGCCGTTGTAGTTGGCGTGACAAAGGCTCCTGCATAGGCATATTTTTGGGTAATGATGCCTGCAAAGGGAGCGCGAATAATCGTATCTTCTATTTGAACTTCGATTACTCTAATACCTGCGATCGCCTGAGCAAGTTGAGCCTCAGCTTGGGCAATATCTTCCACACGGCTACCATTGCGGGACTCATCCAAAAGACGACTTGCCTCAGCAAAATTAGCTTCAGCAGTTAATAAATCCGCTTGGGTAGCCCGATCATCGGTTAGTACTTCATCAAGGCGATCGCGAGAAATAGCGCCCTCAGTCTGTAAACTACGATAACGGGAAGTTCTGCTACTATTCAAGGCTAAACGCGATCGGGCTGCTTCCATCCTTCCCCTTGCGGATTCAACCCTAGCTTGAGCAGCCGCAATATCTTCTGGGCGATTGCCGTTGCGTAACTTCGCTAAATTTGACTCACTGGCGGCGGCACTAGCTTGAGCTTGATAAAGTTGTGGAATCAGATTTGCATTATCCATTCGCGCAATTATCTGTCCCTTCGATACTCGCGCCCCCTGCTCAACTAATAGTTCAACTAGCTTCCCAGCTTGCTTAGGACTGAGATTAACGGTTTCAACTGGCACAACGGAGCCGCTAGATTTAATTTTGATGGATAGAGATTTAGATTCAACTAATTCTGTCTTATCGTTAGCTGTTGTTGAGTTTTGACTGGCATTAGTTAAGGCGCGGAAGACCGTATATCCGCCGCCCAGTAAAACAATGACTAAAATCACTATCATCCAAGGCTTTTTCCAAAGGCTTTTGGGCTGGCGAGATTCTTGCTTTTCTTGTTTTTTAGAAAGAGTAGTTTGCATCAAGATTAAGTCTGGCTAGCTCTGATAGCATGAAAAAATTAACGTCACCTTAAACCTATGTCAATACCCCGTAATTTGCATCACCCCATAGGATCATTAATTTTAACCCTGTTAAGAGCTTGTCTGAAGAGTTTTGGGCATATTCAGGAGCTAAAAACTAAAAGACGAGGTTTTTTTGCAATTTTTGTGCTTTAATTTAACTTAGTATTTAGGATAAATAAGAAATATAGCAATTTGCTTTCTTGTTAACAGTTTTGGGAGAGAATTCTATAACTTTAGTTTTCGCTCACAAGTCAACCAACCGATTAAACTCAGGATGATCTAAATGTCTAAAACAATTAAAACTCTTGCTACTCTTTTAGGGATTTCTGTATTTTGCCTGATTTCGCCAATGTCAATGCTGGCTCAAACAAAGATTCAATCTCCTGATTTTGAAGATCCACCAGAAGCACCAATTTCCACTCAGCTAACAGATCCTAATGAGCCACCAATTTCCACCACTGAGCCAACAGATTCTAATGTAACTGTTTCTTGTGTTAATGATGACTCGACAAACAACATTCCGACAACCATAGTTGAAAAGGGTACGAAAGATACACCAGATTATCAAAGGGCAGTTCTCATCAGTTGGAAAACTAGAGAACTTGGTGGTAACTTTACACCCAAGCAAAGGTGTAATGTAGTATCGGGGCGATTTCAGGCTGCCATACAAGCCAATGGCGGCAATTTTAAGGGACTACTTTTAACCAACGGACCAGTTAACGGTCGCATGGTGATTTGTGCTTTGCGACCTGGAGAAGAAGAATGCACTGCCGAAAATTTGCTGTTTACCCTTAAAAAGGAAAATGCGAACAAAGCAGGCTCAATTTTGGGACGGCTGCTAAATGTTTCAGTTACTGGATCTGGCTCTGCGATCGAAGAAAACTCTGGTCAGCAAATCAAAGTTGACTTGGGTGCTTTGGCATCTCGTAATTTGCGCCGTGCAGGTGCATCGAATGTCAATAAAACTACTCCATTTAATCGTAATCGCCCTCGCTGAGTATAAATAGATGGGACAGCATAAACATAAGAAGAGAATCCTTCTCGCCATCTATGTCATGTTGTCCCTATTTTCTTGTTTAGTTAGTATAACTATTCCATTTAGCTCATTTGCTGATATTCAACGTATCCCCCTGAGTATAACCTTTTCATCAAAAGTCATTGAATCAATTGCAAGATCTGTAAGTGTTAGGGTTTTAACGGATAAAGGTGATGGGTCAGGGGTAATTATTAAAAAACAAGGCAATAATTACATCGTTCTAACTAATGATCATGTAATTAATAACAAGAGTAACCGTGAATTCTTAATCGTTACTAGCGATGGATTACATTACTCAGCCCAGAAAACACCGATATCAACAGATTTGAAAAGTTTCGATCTTGCCATACTCCAGTTTCAAAGCAACCAAAGCTATACAGTCGCAACCATCAGCAATACCCCGATTGAGAATGGCGACATCGTATATGGTGTTGGTTTTCCATCATGGTATTGGCAAGATAATACGCCTTTTCCAACTCGCGATTGGCAAGTGCAAAGAGCGTTTAAACTAGCATCTGGTCAAGTTGGCATGATTTTAGATAAATCGCTTTTTCGTGGATACCAAATCGGCTACACCAGCGACATCGAAAGTGGCATGAGTGGCGGCGCTATTTTGAATGAAAGCGGAGAATTAGTTGGCTTAAATGGGCGTTTAAAAAAGCCTTTTTACGGTATTACTACATACTTATTTGAGGATGGAACTTTACCGTCACAACCGCAATTTTATAAGATGAATCAACTTAGCTGGGGTATCCCTATTTCATCCAATTTTAATTCTTTATATCCAATGAAATGAAAATGAAATACAAATATTTTCACCCATTTTACTTAGCTCTCGCCATATTTCTACTAATAGTTTTTACAGTAGTTCCGACATACGCTAAAAGTATGAATGATGTTGATGCGATCGCCTCACAAGTAACCGTACTAATAGCCAAGGGATTAAAAGAAGGAGATCTAGAATCTCGCCGTGAATGGGACCCTGGGTCGGGAGTAATAATCGCCCGTGAAGGAGATATCTATTATGTTGCCACGAATACCCACGTTGTAAAATGGCCGAATTCCAAAAATGTCTGGGGTGTTTTGACCCCCGATCACAAAGTCCATCCTGTTGCTGATGATGGACAATCAATTATTCGCTTTGGCAAATATGGCAAAAAAATCGATGGATACGATCTTGCTATATTAAAGTTTAATAGCCCAAACTCCTATCACGTTGCCACAATTGGTGATTCAGAAAATTTACAAATCAAAGCTGGTGTTTTAAATTCTGGATGGCCGCAGCCTCCAGATGATAGCGCCAAACGCGAACGCTTTTATCGAGCGGGTCGAATTACAAAAATCGCTTCTGTTCCAATAATTGATGGTGGTTACAGCGTTTTATATAGTAATGAAACCCGACCTGGGATGAGTGGTGGTCCCGTGCTTAATTCTGAAGGAGAATTGGTAGGAATTCACGGTCGCGGACGAGCTAAAGGAAGTACATATTGTGTCGATCCAGAGATAAACAAAAATAGTAGTTGTGGTATTCGTTTTACCGATTTTATTGAAAAAGCTAAGAGCATTGGTGTGGGACTTGAATATAGAGAGCCACCAGTCGATCCTAGGGTTATTAGTTTTGGTAAGACCAACCGTAGTCAATCTGACAAAATTGACAATATATACGCATTGTTTACGGGGTTGAACGATCCGCGCACAATGATCAAAGATTGTCCACTGGGTGTACTAATTGATGATTGCAAAGAATAACTAAATTAAAATCAGAATCAAGTTAAATATTAATTATTAATAAAATAATAAAAATAATGAAATAATGAAACATCTAGATCATCTAGATAGCTGCTAAAATTAAATTAAGTTAGGAAGAAGACTCAAACTTCCAAATTCCCTGAGTGCGTTGATGTGGCTTTTTTGTAAATTGTTTTGTGAATTGTCTCTAATATGGTGTGAGCAATAATGGATTTAAAAAGATTGTATTATGTGGCAGGTTCTACCCTCCTCTTTAACCTAGCATTGTTACCGTCAGCATGGGCTGAAACTGTTCCAAATTTGCATCCTTTGACCGAGACTAGCTCGAATCTCGCTAAATCTAGCTCTGTCATTGATGTCAATAACAATACTAAATTGACTGAGACTTTACCTCTGGTCAAGCAAAATGATCAAGTTGTTAAGTCAGCTAATTCTACTGCTTCAGTTTTGCAAAAATTTGATGCATTGCAGTTACAAGAATTGCAGCCTCAGCCCAACGTAGACACAGTTTCTCAAGTTAACTCTGTCTCTCAACTCTCAGATGTTCGTGCTACCGACTGGGCTTTTACGTCTTTGCAGTCATTGGTAGAGCGATATGGATGTATTACGGGATTTCCAGACAGCACATATCGCGGGAAACAGTCGATCTCCCGCTATGAATTTGCGGCTGGGCTGAATGCTTGCGCTGACAAAATCAATGAGATTATTTCTTCTGGGCTTGCTGATAAGGTGAGCAAAGATGATTTAACCAGTTTATCGAAACTTCGAGAACAATTTACGACTGAGTTAGCAACACTTAGAGGTCGAGTCGATGCTTTAGACGCGAAGACTGCCCAGTTGCAAGCGCAGCAGTTTACAACCGTCGGTGCAAATAATGATAGAGCCGTTACAGTTATGGGCGGGGAAGCAATTTTTGCAGCATCTACAGCAGCAGGAGGCAAGCCGCCAGGTAAAGGCGAAAACAATACTATCTTGACTTACTCGGCGCGTATTGGGCTTGTTTCAACTTTTACTGGTAGAGATCGATTAAGACTGGAATTAGCGGCTGGTAATTTCTCAGAAAGTGGATACTCTAACCCCAACTCTTTGAATACCAACAATGCCATCTTGTCTTTCCAATCCGATACGGCCAACCAATTTCAACTTTCGCGTTTGGAATACCGTTTCCCAATTTTGGACAATCGCGCTGTTTTAACATTTCAACCAGTTGGTTTCAGTTTGAGCAGTGTGTTGAGTCCTAACTCACCCTATTTTGATAGTGGTCGTGGCTCTATTTCTCGATTTGGTGAGATTAGCCCTGTATTCCGTATTGGTAATCTTGGTTCTGGGATTGGTTTTGATTGGCTGATAAGCGATCGCGTGCGTTTGCAATATGCCTATGGTGCAAGTAACGCTAGTAACCCCAGCGCAGGTGGTGGTTTATTTGGCTCCAACGATCAGGCTATGGGATTGCAGCTTTTACTGATTCCAGCTACAAACGTTTTAACAGGACTGACCTTTATTTATGGTAATTCCAGTACAGGAAGACTGAATACTTTTACTGGTAGTGGAATCGCCGATGCATCAGGTTATATCGATCAACCTGCACAAATTTACGGAGTTAACGGCTCCTTACAATGGCGCATCTCTCCCAAGCTGACTTTTGCCACTTGGGGCGGACTGGTGGGAACTTATTCGCCAGATAATACAGAGGCTTATGCGGTTAGCTCCACATATCTCTTTTCTCTAGGGCTTAGTGACTTGTTTCGTGAAGGCGATTTGCTTGCCTTTATCTTCGGTCAACCACTTAAGCTTATTACTCTTGGTAATGCCAGTGGAACTTCTGGAGCAATAGATTCGGCTTCATCGCTGCATTTTGAAACATTCTATCGGTTTAATCTTAGCCGAAATATCACTGTCACACCAGGAATCTTCTTAGTTACTAGTCCTGGTAATATTGCTGGCAACAATACGATCTATGTTGGTACAATCCGTACAACGTTTCGCTTTTAAATCTCAAGCATTAATTAAATTAGGAGCTTGTTTTATGACACCAAAACTTTTGCTAGTTGCTATCTCTGCAATGATATTAGTAGGGAGTGCAATCAATGCTGATCGGGCGATCGCTCAAGCAAAGCCACCCGATCAATCTCAAGCAAAGCCATCCGATAAACCTCAAGCAAAGCCATCCGATCAATCTCAACCAACTCGCCCTCGCGTTACTTTTTTTGAACAAGAACAGAAATTTGGTAAGGATGATAGTCTGACCTTTGGCAATGAAAATTTTTTACAATCCGCGCTCTCTGGAACGACAATGGCGATCGAAGATCCAGCCAAACTTCGTCCTAACGGTGTTACCAATTTTAATGGCAGTAGTATATCTTCGGGAAGTAGTCTATCAGTAGGTACACTCCAATACCCTGCGTCGACGGGAGGTAGCGATAGATCAAGCTTGAGTCTTAGTAATGGTGGTATTACATTCGGTTCCTTCTCACCATCATCAGCATTTACTGGTACAATACCAATAAATGGAACCATTAACGGACAACCTTTAAATGGGAACTATAACTACAATATTTTGAACACCGCTCAAAACAGCAATTCTGGATACAGTACTGCTGTTCAGTTCAGTAATCCGTCTCAATCATTTGTAGTCAACGTTCTGACTCCACCTGTACAAACGAGCGATGGAAACCTTTCATCATCAGCTTCAATATCAATCGGTACACCTAGAGATCGCTAAGATCAAAGCGAAGGCATCATGTAGAAATAACTTGAACAGGCGAGTGGGCTTAAGCCCCTTGTTAGAGTTACTAAAACACAGGAAATTTAAATTTTTCTCAAGCATTAATTAAATTAGGAGATTGTTTTATGACATCAAAACTTTTGCTAATGGCTGTCTCTGCAATTATATTGGTAGGGAGTGTAATCAATGCAGATCGGGCGATCGCTCAAGCAAAGCCACCTGATCAATCTCAATCAAAACCATCCGATAAACCTCAAGCAAAGCCATCCGATCAATCTCAACCAACTCGCCCTCGCGTCACTTTTTTTGAACAAGAACAGAAAGTTGGTAAGGATGATAGTCTGACCTTTGGCAATGAAAATTTTTTACAATCTGCACTCGCTGGAACGACAATGGCGATCGAAGATCCAGCGAAACTCCGCCCTAACGGTGTTACCAACTTTAATGGCAGTAATATATCTTCGGGAAGTAGTATCTCAGTAGGTACACTCCAAGCCTCTTTTTCGTCGCTAGGTGATGGAGCAAGCTTTAGTTCTAATAATGGTAGTATTACCTTTGGTTCATCATCATCATCATCTCAATTTACTGGTACTGTACCAGTAAATGGAACCATTAATGGGCAATCTTTAACTGGGAATTATAACTACAATATTTTGAACACCGCCCAAAGTAATGTCAACAGTAATTTCAGATACAGTACCGCTGTTCAGCTGAGTAATCCGTCTCAATCATTTGTTCTCAATGTTCTAACTCAACCTGTAGAAACAAATAGTGGTGATGTCGCAAACTATTCAGCACCAGCTTCAGTATCAATCGGTATACCTAGAGATCGCTAACAAGCTACATCTGACTTGGTTAACATTTTCTTTCCCAGTCTCAGTATTCTATTTGGGATTGGTGAAGGAAAGTGTGACTGCATAAAATAGTACGGTAAGCTGGAAACTCAGCTTTTTAAAGCTGATAGGGAAGCGAGTGCAACTTATTGCTTTTAGTCTTTTTTTCTGGTACTATATAACCGATTCCTTGTCCAAAACACAAACCACATTTTAATCCTATGAATACTAATGTAGCTAATGTCACTTTTGTGTTGGCTTTTGGTGCAATATCAACGGCTCTATCAATCATCACACCATCTCAAGCGTGGAGCCAGAACACTCCGCAGCAACAAACAATCTTTGTCTCACCACGAGGCTCTAACAACGGATCGCAATCACCGTCTTTTCGGACAATCACTGAGGCGATCGCTGCTAATTCGCAAGAAGGTGTAATCTTTCAATTGGACGCTGGAACTTATAGCAGAAATACTGGCGAAAAATTTCCAATCCGTCTTCCTAGAGGGGCAGTTTTGCGCGGTAATCCAAACGGGAATGGAAACAATGTGATTATCAGGGGTGGTGGTCGTTTTATTAGTTCTACCTTTGCCAGTCAAAATATTGCGATCGTTGCGGCTGACAACTCACGCATTGAAGGGATTACCATCACTAATAGCAATCCACGGGGATATGGACTGTGGCTAGAATCCAGTCGTAATGTGGTGATTAGTAACAATAACTTTACTCGCAACACCCATGACGGTATTTTTCTCACAGGTAAAGCTAATGCCAATATTGTCAATAATGTTTTTACGGGCAACACAGGCAGTGGAATCTCCGCAGTCGGTACAAGTACAGGCGAAATTCGCGATAACAGATTTGAGAATACAGGCTTTGGTCTTTCCATTGGGCAACAATCACAAGTCGCACTGATTGATAATCAAATCAAACGCAATGTTGACGGCATCATTATTTCTAATGAGGCTCAGCCCATCTTAAGAGGCAATGCGATCGCTGATAATCAACGCAACGGCTTAGTAGTTCTTGGTGGAAGTTACGCTTCTCCTCGTCCCGATCTTGGCACAACTACATCTTTAGGGAATAACACCTTCAGTAATAACCGCGAATTTGATATTAACAATGCCACAAGGATTCGCTTACCCGCAGTTGGCAATCAAATCACGCGATCGCGAGTTAAAGGTTTGATCGATCTTGGCTCTTGAAGTTTTCCAAAATCTCTCAATAGAGTCGCTGCTTTACCACAAAAAACACCTATAAAAAAGGCTCGCTTTGCGAGCCTTTTTCGTGACTAATTAGTCTTCATCATCAAAATCATCGTCTTCATCATCATCGTCTTCATCCTCGAATTCCACATCATCATCGACTAGTTCATCATCAAAACTACGACGACTGCGAGGTTTATCAATGACACGGATTGGTTCGATACGAGGCTCAATGATTTGATAATTGCGAGCAGTATTGTCATCAATGATTACATCATCCGCTTCTTCGTCATAGCCAAGGTCTGGCTCATAGCCATTATCAACTTCAACAATTGGCGTATCGTAAGCATTAAAGCCCGTACCCGCAGGAATCAAGCGACCGATAATCACGTTCTCTTTCAAGCCACGCAACCAGTCAGATTTACCTTCGATCGCTGCTTCCGTGAGAACACGAGTCGTCTCTTGGAAACTTGCCGCCGAGATAAAGCTGTCGGTATTTAAACTTGCCTTGGTGATACCCATCAATACAGGCGTGTAGTCCGCAGGTGCGCCACCAGTAATTTCCATCGCTTCGTTGATTTGTTCAACTTGATGAAGTTCGACAAGTTCTCCAGGTAAACGAGTAGTATCACCACCATCTTCGATGCGTACCTTCGAGGTCATCTGCTTGACGATTACCTCAATGTGCTTATCGGAAATATCTACACCTTGAGATTGGTAAACTGACTGCACTTCGTTCATTAAGAACTCTTGTACCTTCTGTAAACCAATTAGGGCAGCTTGTCTAACACCCAGAGATTCCTTGTAAGCATGGAAATAGATATCGAGAATGTCATGGGGATTGGCGGGACCATCGGTAATTGCTTCACCAGCCGATAGCTTCTGACCATCAGAGATAATTACACCCTGACCCGCATTAAACGAGTAGTCGTCATCAATCTTGCCATCTTCACCAATAATCTGAACTTCAGGATTATCATCGGAGTCGTATGTAACTTGAGCCGTACCAGAAATCCGTGCCAGAACACACATTTCCTTGGGTTTACGCGCTTCCAGCAGTTCTTCAATCCGAGGCAAACCTTGGATAATGTCTCCTGTTTTTGCGCGTTCAAATACCAGCAGCGCAATGTTATCACCACGCTGAACGAGATCAGCATCATGAATTTGCAGCAAAGCACCTGGGGAAACAAGATAGGGACGACCGATGCGGAATACGACTTTGCCATCTTCAACGGTAAGGACTTGTCCCGATTCAGTGGTAATCACGCCTTCGCCAATTTCATCGCCCGATCGCAATAGATCACCAGCTTTTACAGTCGGATTAGGACAGACAGTGGTAATGCAATCCGCTTCGGTGACAACCAACAAGCGGCGAATTACTTCCGAACCTTGACGAATACCACGAATTCGTCCAGCACGTTTGCAAAGGATTTCGGTACGAGCAACAACTGCTCCTGGTTCAATGCGATCGCCGTCATCCACGAGTAGACGAGTCCGCGAGTTGCTATGGGCAGGATCGCCAGTATTGTCTTGACGAATTACCAACGATTCGAGGATGACCAGTTGTAAACGCAAACTACCAGGATCGCTATCGTTGGGGATGAACTCAATATCAGCCGCCAATTGGGGCGCATCGGTGTCAACTTCTAGTAGCAACTGGGTTTTAAGTAGTTCAACGCTGTCAATAGCCTTGACGCGATCGCCATCTTTGTAAGGAATGCGTTGGACAGCGCGTAAGCCGATCGAACGCCCCTCTTGGTTGACGGATTCTTGGCTAGGAACCGTAGGCACATCAGGTACTTGGTACTCTTCCACAGGACGCAATAGCAATGCAGGACCTTCGGTTGAATCCAAATACTCCACATAGCGCAGTTCTGGTGAAGTTAACCCAGGCATAATTTCTGTGCCAGGGTAAGCCAAAGTACCATTTTTCTGCATCGCGGTTTGAGGATCGTCTACCAAGTGCAAATCCCCTGGTTTGATCACGATTTCACGCAAAATGTCATTCTTTTGGAATACTTCGACCACACCTGCGGTTTGACTGAAAATGTCTTTGACGACTTCCGTACCAGCTTCAATAAACTGATTCTCTTCCACCATCAACAGCGAAGCATCTTTATTGACCTCGTGAGTTTCTTCAGGAACCCAGAGCAATGTGCCGCCCTTGACGACTTCATAACCCTGCTTACCCTTACTGCGCTTAGCAACTTCCACACCCGCAAACTTGATAATACCGCCGCTCTTGGTTTGGTAAGTATCATCAATCAGTTCCGCAACTACTTGATTATTAATCAACTTAGTCCCTGGAGAAGCCTTCAGCGAGAAGCTTTGACCACCTTGAGTTTCGAGAATATAATGCTCACGACCTTGGTAGCTTTCTTCCTTAACGATCGCCTGATCCAGCACCACCGATGCAGTGATAATTTCTACTTCGCGGTTGTGGCGGCTATCTTCTTCACTAAGACGCACCACACCACCATGCTCGGTAATCAAACGAGTTTCGGCAAGCACATCACCTTCATGTACCTGAGATTCATTTTTGACCGTTGGCTCAGCCCCAGGCGGCAAGTTATAAACTTCACCAGCCAGTACCCAAACCCGACCTTTTTCACCACGAGCGACATAACTGGTATTACCTTGACGGTCTTTCTTCTCTTCGATCGCCAGATCAGAGAACATTACCTCACCTGCAAGCCCAGTATTCAAAGCCTTAGTCGCTTTTTCCGTGGTTTTACGCGAAGTCTTACCTGTGATCGAAACCTCAGCCATCAACTGGTTCGGCGTTACCTTCTGACCATCCCGCACCAACAAGGTCGAACCTTGGGTAATCGCATAGACTTGCTTACCCTCAGAACTCTCAAGGGTAAAGTCACCATTGGACTCGACGATGAAGGCATCTTCACCGTGGCGAGTACGCATGGGACGAACTTTTAGCTTTTTACTATATTTGACCGTGCCGACATAGGGAGCGCGTTGCTGTTCCGCTACTTCCCCTGTAAATACACCACCCGTGTGGAAGGTACGCATGGTTAACTGGGTTCCAGGCTCACCGATCGACTGCGCGGCGATAATTCCGACTGCTTCGCCAATGTTGACTAACTCTAAATGGGCGAGACTCCAGCCATAGCACATCTGGCAAACTGCACGAGTAGATTCGCAAGTAAAGGCTGAGCGCACACAAACTTCTTCTACACCAGATTTTGCCGCCGCTAGAGACAAGTCCTCGGAAATTTCTTGGTTTGCGGCAACAATTACTTCACCCGTTTTCGGATCAACGATCGCCTCAGCAGCCACACGACCAAATAGGCGATCGGAAAGCTTGATCAGAGTCTTCTCACCATCTTTCATCGCCTTTAAACGAATGCCACGGGATGTACCGCAATCATTTTCACGTACGATCACATCTTGTGATACGTCTACCAGACGACGGGTGAGGTATCCAGAGTCAGCCGTACGCAGCGCCGTATCTACCAGTCCTTTACGCGCTCCGTATGAAGAAATAATATACTCAGTTACCGTTAGCCCTTCACGGAAATTAGTCTTAATCGGTAAATCGATGATTTCCCCTTGTGGATCAGCCATCAAACCACGCATACCGACCAACTGACGTACCTGTGAAATATTTCCCCGCGCACCAGAGAACGCCATCATGTATACGGAGTTGAGCGGATTATTACTACGGAAGTTTTTCACCACCTCTTCTTTAAGATTTTCGTTGGCAACGTTCCAAGTATCAATTACCTTCTGGAAACGTTCCACTTCGGTGATTTCACCGCGCACATAACGACTGGCCGTTTCTTCGATTTCTAGTTCCGCCGCCGCTAGTAGAGCCTTCTTACTGGCAGGAACCTGTAAATCCTCAATACTAATCGATACACCAGCCTGAGTTGCATAGCGAAATCCTAACGCCTTCAGTTGGTCAGCGACATTAGCGGCACTCGTGGTTCCGTAATGCGTAAACGCCCATGCAATCAGTTTCTTCAACTGACCCTTATCAATGGTGCGGTTGAGAAAGCGCTGAGGCTTTTTTTCTTCAGGCGAATCCGTGTTGCTAATCGTGAAATCTGCCATGATATTACGCTATTAAATAATCTTGATAATTAGTTCAAATTTTATGGTTGAGTAGCTAGGCGTGGGATGGGCATCTTGCCCGTCAACAGGCTAGAAGCCTGTTCCACTATCAACAATTAATTAAGCCAAGGTGTTTAGTAAAGCAGCACAAAGTACTCCTTTACTAACGTTTATTTAGCCAGAGCCGCATAAATGGCTTGATTAAAAATCACCCTTCCTGGAGTGGTTTTGATGTATTGAGAAATCAATGCACCTTCAGCATCTTCACGAATACGGCGGAAATCAAATTCCTTTACCTTAGAACCGTCTTCCAGAATTGTCACCTTCGGATCTTCGTTTTCCTTCTCTTCGCCTTGCCCTTCAAGGATTCCTTCAAAGCGTACCCAAACATTGGCATGAATATCAATTTCATGTTGTTCGTAAGCCATGACGACATCATTGAAGTTGGAGAAGTAACGCCCCAATCCTTTTTGTTTGTAAGGATTTTCGGTGGTGAGATAGTAACAACCCAAAACCATATCTTGGCTAGGTGTAACAATCGGACGGCCCGTTGCAGGCGAAAGGATATTATTAGAGGCAAGCATCAACAGGCGAGCTTCAGCTTGCGCCTCAATAGATAAGGGGACGTGAACCGCCATTTGGTCACCGTCGAAGTCGGCGTTAAACGCAGGACATACGAGGGGGTGGAGTTGAATCGCCCGCCCACTAACTAGCAAAGGTTCAAAGGCTTGGATACCCAAACGGTGAAGCGTGGGAGCGCGGTTTAGCATCACAGGGTGATCGCGAATCACATCCTCTAACACATCCCAAATCGCAGGATCATTGCGCTGAATCAGCTTTTTCGCCGCCTTGATGTTATTCACCAAGCCAGTTTTAATCAACCGATGAATCACAAAGGGTTGGAATAGCTCGATCGCCATTTCCTTGGGTAGACCACATTGGTGAATCTTGAGGTTAGGTCCAACCACGATGACCGAACGACCAGAGTAGTCAACCCGTTTACCGAGCAAGTTTTGACGGAAACGACCTTGCTTACCTTCGATAATGTCTGATAGAGACTTGAGGGGCCGATTATTTGCTCCAACCACAGTCCGACCGCGCCGACCGTTATCGATTAACGCATCAACGGCTTCTTGCAACATCCGCTTTTCGTTGCGGACGATAATTTCAGGGGCAAGGATTTCCTGCAAACGCGCTAGACGATTGTTACGGTTGATGACACGGCGATAGAGATCATTCAAGTCACTCGTAGCAAAGCGTCCACCATCAAGCTGTACCATCGGACGCAAATCTGGTGGAATTACAGGGATAATATCTAGAACCATCCAGTCTGGTCTAGAACCTGTAGCCACAAAGTTATCAACCACGCGCAAACGTTTGATTAGTTTGGCGCGTTTCTGCCCCTTAGAGTTTTCGATCTCTGTGCGTAGGCGTTCGGCTTCTTTCTCAAGATTGATATTTTGCAGTAGTTGCTTGATCGCTTCAGCACCAATACCCACCTCAATCCCATCTAATACTGGATCTTCAGCATAGATTTGATCTTCAAGATCGATCCATTGATCTTCAGAAAGCAATTGTTTATAAGAGAGATTATAGGCACTGGCGATTACCTGCCCAGCTTCTACAATTTTCCCTTCGGATACATCTGGTGTGTGTTTAGGATGTAAATGATAGGCGCGTTCAATACCATCAATACCGCGAATCCGAATCTCACGACTATTAACTACAGTAACTTCACCTTCGACTTCAGATTCAATCCCTGGATTCAGGACAACGTAGGCGTTAAAATAGACAATTTGCTCCACATCACGCAAAGGCATATCGAGCAAAGTCGCCATATAGCTAGGAATACCCTTGAGATACCACACATGGGTAACTGACGCAGCTAGCTTAATAAAGCCCATGCGATGACGGCGTACTCGCGATTCCGTGACCTCAACACCGCAGCGTTCGCAGACAATACCACGATGGCGAACACGCTTATACTTACCGCAATGGCATTCCCAATCCTTCGCAGGACCAAAAATCCGCTCACAAAACAAGCCATCCATTTCTGGCTTCAATGTGCGGTAGTTAATAGTTTCAGGTTTCGTGACCTCGCCCACCAAACTGCCATTTGGTAAAACGCGCTCGCCCCACTTACGAATGCGATCGGGTGATGCCAAGCCAATCTTGACATAGTCAAATCGCTGTTCCACTTTCGCCATACGTTACAACGTCCTTAGTAAATCGACTATTTATAAATTCTTTAGCTAGATATCAACAAATTCGTAATTCGTAATTCGTAATTCGTAATTATCAATTACAAATTACGAATTACGAATTATCTCAAGTTAGTCATCATCCTCATCAAAGTTGATATCACCTCGATAGATCGACTCGTATGTTGGGCGACTAGGTGTACGGCGAGAGCCTGTATCAACCATCAGATCAACTTCAGTGTCTTGGTTGCTGCCATCCTCAGATAGCTTGTGAACCGAGACATCTAAACAGAGAGACTGAAGCTCGCGCACCAATACCTTGAACGACTCAGGAGTGCCAGGGCGAGGAATTGCATGTCCCTTAACGATCGCATTGAGAGCTTCGTTACGTCCCGTCATATCGTCAGACTTGACGGTGAGCAACTCTTGGAGAATATAGGCTGCACCAAATGCTTCCAACGCCCATACTTCCATTTCTCCGAAGCGCTGACCACCCTGCTGGGCTTTACCACCAAGAGGCTGCTGCGTAACTAGTGAGTAAGGACCAGTCGATCGCGCATGGATCTTGTCATCGACAAGGTGAACGAGTTTCAGCATGTAGGCTTTACCAACGGTCACGGGTTGATCGAATGGCTCACCAGTCCGACCGTCATACACCGTCAACTTTCCAGGGAATTCATCATTGAAAATCCAGTCTCGACCAGTGTGTTCACGCGCATGGGAAAGTTGACCATTGATCAACTCGCGAGAAGCTTCTTCACCATACATTTCATCGAAAGGTACGATCTTAAAGCGAGCATTCAAGTTTTCCGCAGCCCAACCGAGCAAGCACTCAAACACCTGTCCAACGTTCATCCGTGAAGGCACACCCAGAGGGTTCAACACGATGTCGAGGGGAGTACCGTCGGGCAAGAAAGGCATATCTTCTTTCGGTAAAATCCGAGAAATAATTCCCTTGTTACCATGACGACCCGCCATCTTGTCGCCGACTTGAATCTTGCGCTTTTGAGCCACATAGACGCGGACAACCATGTTTGCGCCAGGGGGAAGCTCATCGCCTTGTTCGCGAGTAAATACGCGCACATCAACAACGCGACCCTTCTCACCGTTAGGCACACGCAAGGAGTTATCACGAACATCACGAGCCTTTTCGCCGAAAATTGCTCTCAAGAGTTTTTCTTCAGGTGGTTGATCGGATTCACCCTTTGGAGTGACTTTACCAACAAGGATTTCACCAGAACTTACCCAAGCACCAATGCGGATAATGCCCTGTTCATCAAGGTTACGGAGCGAATCTTCACCAACGTTCGGGATTTCGCGAGTGATTTCTTCAGGACCTAACTTGGTTTGTCTTGCTTCAATTTCGTATTTTTCAACGTGAATCGAAGTGTAGACATCATCAATTACGAGCCGCTCATTAATCAAAATTGCGTCTTCGTAGTTGTAGCCTTCCCAAGGCATGTAGGCAACCAGAACATTTTGTCCAAGGGCGATTTCACCACCTTCGGTTGCGGAACCATCGGCAAGGACTTGACCTGAGACAACGGTATCGCCAACCCAAACTAAAGGACGCTGATTTAAGCAGGTGTCTTGGTTTGATCGCTGATATTTTTGGAGACGATAAATGCTCTCAAGCCCTGTATCATCAGCCCTAACCCGAATTTCGTCAGCAGATACATAGGAGACTTCTCCTGTAACCCGTGAGACTATCACCATCCCTGAGTCACGAGCGGCTTGAGCTTCTAGTCCAGTCCCAACCAAAGGACGCTCAGGACGCAATAGGGGAACCGCTTGACGTTGCATGTTCGATCCCATCAGGGCGCGGTTAGCATCATCATGCTCAAGGAACGGAATCAGCGATGTTGCCACCGAGATAATCTGTACGGGCGAAACCGCGACATAATCGATCTCTTCGGGACTTGCTGTACCCCATTCTTGGCGGTAGCGAATTGGCACAATTTCGAGGAAGATATAGCCTTCATCGTTGGTGGCTACGTCACCAGGCGCGACTCGGAATTCATCTTCTTCATCAGCCGTCATATAGACAGGCTCTTGATGTTTTAGAACTTTGCCGTTTTCCACCGCATAGTAAGGAGTTTCGAGGAAGCCATACTGGTTAACGCGAGCGTGGGTTGCCAAGGAACCAATCAGCCCTGCGTTAGGACCTTCAGGAGTTTCAATGGGGCAGATGCGACCGTAATGACTAGGGTGAATATCCCGAACCGCGAAGCCTGCGCGTTCACGAGTTAGACCACCAGGACCAAGGGCGCTAAGACGGCGTTTGTGGGTTAACTCAGCCAAAGGATTTGTTTGATCCATGAACTGTGAAAGTTGGCTGGAACCAAAAAATTCTTTGATTGCGGCTACTAAAGGTTTAGGGTTAACCAAGGAAGCTGGAGTGAGGGCATCGACATCGGAGACAGTCATCCGTTCACGAATGATTCTTTCGAGACGATTTAAGCCGACACGGACTTGGTTTTGCAGTAGTTCACCGACTGACCGTACGCGGCGATTGCCTAGGTGGTCAATGTCGTCGATTTCACCGATGTCGAACTTGAGGTTAATCAAATAATTGATCGCGGTGAGAATGTCTTTCTCGGTCAATACCCGCATTGTGTCGGGGGTATTTAAGCGCAATTTCTTGTTGAGCTTATAACGTCCAACCTTTCCGAGGTCATAACGTTTTGGATCGAAAAAGCGCGATCGCAATAGTTCACGACCACCTGATTCAGTAGGAGGCTCACCTGGGCGAAGTTTACGATAAAGCTCTTTTAGCGCTTCGTCTTCGTCAAACTGTCCTTCTTTGTCAATAGTTTTTTGGAAATACTCACGGTGAGTCAGTGCATCCAAAATTTCAGCATCACTTAAGCCGATCGCTTTGAGTAATACCTGTGCGGAAAGCTTACGAGTTTTGTCAATACGAACCCAGACAAGATCATTCTTGTCGGTTTCAAACTTCAGCCAAGCACCTCGGTTAGGAATGAGGCTGGCGTTGTAGGTGCGACGACCGTTTTTATCAATTTCTTGTTTATAGTAAACCCCAGGGCTTCGGACGATCTGATTGACGATGACTCGCTCAGCGCCGTTGATAATGAAGGTTCCACGATCTGTCATCAGGGGCAGATCGCCGATAAATACTTCTTGCTCTTTTATTTCTCCTGTTTCTTTATTGATAAGCCTTGTGGGAACGTACATCTGTACGGCATAGGTCGCATCCCGACGTTTGGACTCATCAACATTATATTTTGGACGCTTGAGTTTATAATCTTTGGCAATAAAATGGAGTTCCATTTTGCCCGTATAATCTGTAATCGGTGAGAAACTCTCAAGCTCTTCAATAAGTCCTTCTTCTAGGAACCATCGAAAACTCTCCCGCTGGATTTCTACAAGATCTGGTAGAACGAAGGCAGGAGTAACAAGAGTAGGCTTATTCATGCACTAA
>JBAXTW010000010.1:0-60572 GCA_037129985.1 Pseudanabaena sp. ELA645
CCCCCTAATGGCACGTTCATCCATTTTTTGCTTCAAATTTGTCCAAAGTCCAATCATAAGGAAAAAGTAGAAAGTAAAAAGGAAAAATTAATTAGCGATGATGGATTGCTTGTTGTCTTGTGCGAACTTAATATACCTCATCATGGGAACCAACATTCAACAAAACAATCTCTTCTTCATTCGTTTGCTCGTTCTTCTCAATAGAGAAAATAATTCGACAATCATATCCACAAGAACAAGCCCGTAAACCATCATACTCACCCTTCAGCCGATGCGACATCAAACTAGGCGCAAACACATCTTCCGTCATTTGTAACATCGTCCTCTCCACCTGTCTCTGTAAGCCCACATTACGCTGCACAAACTTTTTCAGCGACCTCTTGAATTTAGAAGTCAAAATCAGCTTTCTCATGCATCCTCAGAACTATCCAAATAACTACGCAGATCGGCGATCGCTTCTTCCCCAGTCTGAGCCGTTAAAACACCAGAGCGATATTCAGCCAATCCCTCTCGACATTCCTCCAGAATTTGCCGCCTTCTCACCTCAGCATTACGTTTCTTAAGAATATCAATTAACATTTCCTGCTGATCGATTGACAACTGACTAACCGCATCAAGCGCACTTTCAAACGTAATCATAATTCACTTTGCAAAAGAGAAAGATAAAGAGGACGTAGGGAATCCGCAAAAGTCTCTGAAGCTTGAATACTCGCATCGATCGCCACTTTGTTATCATAATAAAACGACATCGCCGCATACACTTCCGACAAAGTGAGTTCATACTCCGCCGCCACCTCTTCAAGCGACTGACCCAATCGCAAATAAGCGATCGCCACATCTGCAACCGTAATACGTCTACCAGCAATGCGCGGCTTACCACCACGAATATCAGGCGTAATCTCAATATAGCGATCGAGTGTAACTTTCATTATGTTCTCTGATGCTGATTTTCTAGTATTTTACAAGGTTTTTAGTCTAGCCACTCCAATCTTGATAGGGATTATACTAGTTATAGACAAAGGTACAATGCGGATCGGTAAAAAATACAGTAAATATCCTCATTGAGCTTAAACCAACTATTCACATCAACAAACAATTCAATCGAGCTACATTCAGCATCGTTAACTTACATGATGAAGATATAGAAGACAAAGCTTACTGGCTCTCAAGGAGTCCTAGCGATCGCCTATCCATTCCCACAAACAGCGATCGCCTCTCTAAAAAACAACCCAACAGCGATCGCCTATCCAATCCCTCGTAATCAGCGATGCCTCTCAAAAAAATAAACCAAATAGCGATCGTTAAGCTACCGCAAACTCAGTTAACTTTCGAGTCTCAGGATCATGAAAAGCCAAAACAATATCAGACTTAGGAATACCTTCCCTTAACAACTCATCGGCAATTCCGTCTTCTGTCCAATCATCCTCAATATAGATCTTTTGATTTTTAATACGGATATGTACCTGAATATTTCGATATTTTCGCTGACCTTGCCACCCCATTAAAAACCAAAAATATTGATCGTGAACCTCATCAAAAACTAGACAACTCTCTCTTTCTCTAATATTAGAGTTGGTAGCCCAGCTATGATACTCAGTCAAAATCTTTTTGATAACATCACGACACTTGTCTAATCTATCCATTGTAAGATTTCCTCCTGCATTGTATTCACAACTAGCAACTTAATTGAATCTATGCGTATCAGATCTTGAATCGAATCTCTCAGAAAAAAGTTTTGATAACTGCTTTCCTTAACTGCTAGATAAAGAGCGTATTCAGGAGCAGTTAATCGGATTAAATTTCGATAGAGAATGTACTGTCCCAATGCTAATTCAAAATCTCGCATTGGTGACGGGCTTAAAAAACTCTTAACTTCAACCACGATCTTTTTGCCTTGACGTTCTGCGGCGATCGGCTTTTCGGCGGCTAAGTCAGCGAACAAATCAACGTCTTTGTATCGAATCAAATAAGGATCAGCCGTGATCACCCAGCCATCTTTGATTAGGGCATTTTTTACGGCATCGTGATAAATGTCTTTGGCTGGCATACTTGTAAATCTAAGAAGTGAGGGCGAACTAATTCATCCACCCTCATTATACGCAAATCAACTAACTACTTCGCAGCCACAGGCATACCCAAAATGTCCTCAATACGAGGCATATCCTCTAATGCAATCACCCGACCTTGATCTTCAAAATTGGAGATCTGATCGAAATTGAGATAGCGATAGAGTTCACTGGCGAAAGGATCAATCTTCTTAGTGACTATCGCTTGATACTCTTCCACAGTTGGGATTTTACCTAGCAAGGCACAGACCGCCGCTAGTTCTGCGGAACCTAGATAGACTTGAGCATCTTTACCCATGCGGTTATTGAAGTTGCGGGTGGAAGTCGAGAACACGGTCGCGCCATCGGCAACCCTTGCTTGATTACCCATGCAGAGAGAGCAACCAGGGACTTCTGTTCTGGCTCCAGCAACACCGAAAGTGCTGTAGATTCCTTCTTCTTTGAGTTGGAACTCATCCATGCGGGTCGGTGGTGCAATCCAGAGACGGGTTTTGACAGGAGGTTCTTTTTCGAGAACCTTAGCGGCGGCGCGATAATGTCCGATGTTGGTCATGCAGGAACCGATAAACACCTCATCAACGCGATCGCCTGATACTTCTGAGAGCAACTTCACATTGTCAGGATCGTTCGGTGCAGCCACAATTGGCTCCTTGATTTCATTGAGATCGATCTCGATGATTTCTGCATATTCGGCATCAGGATCGGCTTCCATGAGTACAGGGTTAGCGAGCCATTCTTCCATTTTGGCGATACGGCGCAAGAGCGTCTTCGCATCGCTATAGCCGCGAGCGATCATGTTTTTCATCAACGCAACATTCGATCGCAAGTATTCGGCAACTGTTTCAGTGCTGAGCTTGATCGTGCTACCAGAGCAAGAGCGCTCGGCGGTGGCATCGGTCAGTTCAAAGGCTTGTTCCACTTTGAGATCGGGCAAACCTTCAATTTCCATGATCCGACCTGCGAAGACATTCTTTTTGTTCTTCTTCTCAACGGTCAGCAATCCGCGTTGAATGGCGATATAGGGAATCGCATTCACGACATCGCGCAAGGTCACACCAGCTTGCAATTCACCTGTAAAGCGCACTAATACAGATTCAGGCATATCCAATGGCATGATTCCCAAGGCGGCGGCGAAGGCAACTAGTCCTGAACCTGCGGGGAAGGAAATACCCAAGGGGAAACGGGTATGGGAATCGCCACCAGTGCCGACGGTATCAGGCAAGAGCATTCTATTTAACCAAGAATGGATAATGCCATCATTGGGACGTAGCGCTACACCTGCGCGGGTTGCAAAGAAGTCGGGAAGTTCCTTATGGGTTTTGATGTCCGTGGGTTTCGGATAAGCGGCGGTGTGACAGAAGCTCTGAATTACGAGGTCAGCACTAAATCCTAAACAGGCGAGTTCTTGCAACTCATCGCGGGTCATGGGGCCAGTTGTATCTTGAGAACCAACGGTGGTCATCAAGGGTTCGCAGGAAGTATATGGACGTACACCAGCTACGCCGCAAGCTTTACCCACCATTTTTTGAGCGAGGGTGTAGCCTTTGCCTGTGTCGGTAGGTGTGGAGGGAAGGATAAAAATATCGCTCGCGGGTAAACCGATCGCATGGCGAGTTTTGGCGGTGAGACTGCGACCAATTAAAAGCGGAATTCGTCCACCTGCTCGAACTTCATCGGCGATCGTGTCAGGAGTCAGGCTGAAGGTGGATAGAGTTTCACCTGCGGCGTTGGTAATTTTCCCTTCGCGAGTGTGAATCGTAATCACATCGCCAGTTTCTAATTTGGTGACATCACATTGAATTGGCAATGCGCCCGCATCTTCAGCAGTATTAAAGAAAATCGGGGCGATCGTGCTGCCCAGAATTACGCCGCCCGATCGCTTGTTGGGGATAAAAGGAATATCATTGCCAATATGCCACAGCACCGAGTTAATCGCGGACTTGCGAGAAGAACCTGTTCCCACCACATCACCGACAAAGGCGACAGGATGCCCCATTTCCTTGAGTTCAGCAATTTTTTTCAATCCCGTTGGCATCATCGTTTCCAACATACAAAGTGCATGGAGGGGAATGTCAGGACGCGAGAATGCTTGAGAAGCGGGCGAAAAATCATCGGTATTGATTTCTCCTGTAACTTTAAACACGGTCACAGTCACAGTTTCGGGTAGTACAGGACGGCTGGTAAACCATTCAGCCGCCGCCCAAGATTCGATTACGGCTCTAGCTCTCGTATTAGTCTTAGACAATTCTAGCACTTGATTAAAGGCATCAAATACAAGCAGCGTCTTCTTGAGAGCCGTCGCCGCCAAGTCGCCTAAATCATCATTGGTTAACAAATCAATGAGGGTCTGCACGTTATAGCCACCGACCATCGTACCGAGCAGTTCCACCGCATAGCATGGGCTAACTAGAGGGGACGTGAGTTCACCCTTAGCGATCGCCGTTAGCCATCCCGCCTTTACATAGGCTGCTTGATCAACTCCAGGGGGAATGCGATCGCGTAGTAACGATAGTAAAAATTCCTCTTCACCTGTGGGGGGATTTTGCAATAGCTCACAAATGGCTGAGGCTTGCTCAGCATTGAGTGGCAAAGGGGGAATTCCTTGGGCTGCACGTTCGGCAACATGGTCGCGATAGGCTGATAACATAGGTTGTTATTTTTAATTCTTTACAAATACTTAACTTATTATCGATCCTATTAAACTTTGTTGCCTAAAATATGTTTGAGGTAATATATTTGCATTGATTTCAGCCACAAATTTTTGTCTAAATAATTTTATGGTTGGCACAAAAGTCTGAATTGTATCGTAGATAAATCGTAAACAAATAGATCCCAAGAACATGAAGTATACTGGTGACTGGCGCATTGATGAGATGGAGTTGTGGGAAGCCGATTATCTCAATATGGAAGTGGAGGCTTTTATTTCCATAGATGAGCGTGGTGATGGGCAGTTCCAATTTGGATTGGTCTCAGGACATATTGATGGAGAAGTTATCCAGAGAAAAACAGAGACTCGTCTTGAGTTTACTTGGGAAGGTAATGATGAATGTGATGAAGCCGCAGGAAGTGGTTGGCTGCAATTGAGAGATGACGATACGCTTGATGGCGAAATTAAGTTGAATCAAGGCGATCGCTCAAGTTTAGTCGCTACACGCATTAAAAACTAGTAATTGGAGTTCCATTTGGTTATGAAAGTAATTTTACAACAACGGGCAGAAATTGCTAGAAGATCGCTTATTCTTTCGGAAAAAAATCAGGTTGTTAAGGCGATCGCTTCACTGAATGAATTGAATTTTGAAAAGGCGTTAAGTTCGCCAAACTTCCACAAATTAGCAGGTTTATCTCAAACTCAACTATATGCGTATCGAGTTAACAGTAGATTAAGGTTAATAATTTCCATTGATGAAGACAAGTGGATTGTTGAAGATATCGTTGATCATCTTGGTCATTTAAATAGATTATTCTCATAGCAGGATAAGGCATGAAAAATCTAAAACCACACAATTTTAATGCGGTGAATTGTCGATTAGAGTGGAATGATTTTGACGCTTTGCTCAGAACAAAACAAATACTCAGTGAGCGTGAAGACGTAATACCCTTTTTCAAGAAAAGGCATGATTTATCTACGTTAATTTGTTCATACATCCCAAACATAAAAAAGCCAGATGTATTTGCTCATGAATTTCAAATAAATGGTGATTTTGTCGCTGATCTAATCGTTGGAGATTCAAAAACGCATAACTATTTGCTTATTGAATTTGAAGATGGCAGACCAGATAGTATCTTTATGCAAAAGAAAAATAAAGCGACTCCTGACTGGGCAAAAAGATTCGAGTCGGCATTTTCTCAATTGGTTGATTGGCTGTGGAGATTGGAAGACATGAGAAGCACTTCCGATTTTCATAATACATTTGGCAGTAGAAGAGCAAAATTCCAAGGGTTGATTGTGATTGGGAAAGATATGCAGCTTAGCTCACAAGAAATAGATCGTCTAAATTGGCGAAATGATAAAATCATTGTTGATTCAACGGCTATTTCTTGCGTGTCTTTTAACAAACTTAGTGAAGATTGTGATTATTGGTTAAAAAATTACTATGGGGTTTAGCCTAACTTTATATTTTTACTCATGAGTAGATTAGCAAATCATCAAGTTCGGCATAGTCGGGGAGAGTAGTGTCGATCGCTATGCCATTTCTAAACACAAGGCGATCGCTTTGGGGACGAGACAATAACTCACTATAACTACGCGCCTTAAATAAGATTAAATCCGCAGTTTCACCAATGCTAATTTTGCCAATATGCTTTAACCCCATCAGCGATGCTGGGCGGGAAGTTACCGACTCAATCCAGTTATCGTAGGGAGTATCTAAATGACAAATTTTCGTTCCCATACTAAAAACTTGCAACATATCATGATCGCCAAATCCATAGAATGGATCGCGACAATTATCACTGGATAGAGCCACGCTTACCCCTGCCGCATCTAGTTCTCGTACTAGAGTCACACCACGCCAGCGCGGAGTTCTTTCGGCAACCCGATCCTGTAGATATAAGTTACACATAGGCAAACTGACAATGCCAATATTCGCTTTTTGAACAAGAGCGATCGTTGTATCAGCAGTTTCTTGATCTTGTACAGCTAAGCTACAGCAATGACCACAGACTATTTGGGAACTAAAATCATGTTTGAGAGCAGTTTCTGCAATATGATAAAGAGTTTTCGAGTCAGGATCGTTATTCTCATCAGCATGGAAGTCAAGACTGAGATTGCGTTCCGTTGCTAATGTAAACATACGATCTAAAGAATTCTCTAATTCTGGAATCATATGGGCAACGCCCCCCATCACACCGTTTAAATCAGCGATCGCATTGGCAAACTGCTCACCCTCGGTCGTTGTAAAAAAAGGAAGTTGCACCAGTGAAACAGCTTGCAGAATTAGCTTATCTTTCCACTTATCACGCAGGTCGCGAAACACTTGAAAACTAGTTGCAAATTGGTGGGATGGACAATCTAAATGGGTTCTGATTGCTTTTGTGCCATGAGCATAACTACATTTCAGCCCAAACTCCATGCGGCGATAAAGATCCTCATAAGTCCAATTACGCTGCTCCGTACAGTCGCGATTGATTGCATTGATTGCACCGTCAAATGTGCCATCTAGATTGGGATTGCGTTCCCAGCTATGCCCCTTGTCGAGATGCGTATGTAAATCTGCAAAACAGGGAATCAAAATTCCATTCTTCCCATCCACTATCGATAAACTTTCGGTATCGATTTGGTTAGTGAGCGCATCTGGTAAATTAGGTGCGATCGCCGTTATTTGACCATTACAAATTTCTATATGACAGGGAAATAAGCGATCGCGCTCCAAAGTTGGATTTAGAGTAATTTCTAAAAACTGCTCTAAAATTTCCTGATCAATAAAACAATTAGGAATCCGAACATTAACAATCCAATAATGCGAAGGTTCTGGCATAGCAATCATTAGATATCATCGATTCCTAAAGCTTTTAGTCTCTCCGCAAGGCGATCGGCACGTTGGCGTTCCTGCTCGGCGCGTTGAGATTCTTTCTCAGCACGTTGGGATTCTTGCTCGGCGCGTTGATGCTCTCGCTCAGCACGTTGAAATTGGCGATCGGCTCTTAGAGACTCCTGTTCAGCGTGTTGGGATTCTAACTTTAGTTGCAGTTCAGACTGTTGCAACCGCTTTGCTAACTGCACAGGTGATAGAAAACGCTGACCATCAGGACGAGAAATTACTAGTTCTTCACCTGCCACCCAATCAAATCTAATTCCTAACAATGGACTTACCCAACTGATCATCGATGCAATTCTGAATAAGCGATCGCCTTGACGTTGCCAACCTTCCAAAATCAGATCATCGGGATCGTAAATGTAATATTCTTGAATGCCATACTTTTCATAAAATTCAAGTTTTTCTTCTATCGAATCAATCCCACGCCGATCCTTATTACTGGGTGAGAGAATCTCAAAAGCTACCTGTGGCGGAATATTATCTTCCATCCATTGTTTATAGGAGCCGCGTCTTCCTTTAGGTCTACCAAAGGCTACCATTACATCAGGTGCAGTGCGTTTGGGTGTGTGCCTTACTGGATACCAAAGCAGATCCCCTGCAATGAATATATTGGGATCATCAGCGTACATGATCTCTAGATTTTCTTTGATCATGACGATCCAGCGATACTGCTCAGTATTATCAGACATAGGATTGCCGTCACTATCGGGATAATCAATCTCTTGTGTGGTTTCTAGAAATATTTCAGGAGCGCTAACTGGTTCAGAAGTTAAAGGTTGCAGTGTCATGGATTTAGCCTCACAAAAACCTGCGTGTGTTGAATCTATTCTACAAATTATTATCAAATAGCAGTACGGCTTGCAATATGCGTAACCAAAGCTCTGAGTCCTAAACGGTAGCTCTCTGCCCCAAAACCACTAATCTGCCCGATCGCCACAGGCGCAATAAATGAATGGTGACGAAATTCTTCGCGCTTGTGAATATTACTGAGATGCACTTCGACTGTAGGTATATTTACGGAGGCGATCGCATCGCGCAGAGCCACACTCGTATGGGTCAGTCCCCCAGGATTGATCAAAATTCCTTGCTGTACTTGAAAAGCAGCATGAATCGCGTCAATCAGCACACCCTCATGATTAGATTGCAAAAAGCTTACATCCGCGCCCAACTCTACTGCATCCTGAGTTAGGCGATCATTAATCTGGGCTAAAGTATCACGACCATAAACCTCTGGCTCCCGTAAACCCAACATATTCAGGTTCGGTCCATGCAAAACCAAAATCTTCATTCTTTAGCTCTTATTTTTCCTTTTTCCTTGATTAACGGAACTGTTCCAGAGCATCACTAAAGCGCATAGTCTTCGTAATTGCTTCGACATTAGCGTGAGGACGGGGAATTACAGTTGCAGAGAGAAATAACGCCTTGTCCTTAGTACTTAATACTTCAATTTGTTTTGCCGCTTCCACACCTGCGGCTACAGCTTTCTGGACATCGCCAACGGGACCACGGACGATGATGGTCAGGCGAGCGCCGCTTACTTTTTCATAGCCGACAAATGTGACATTGGCAGCTTTAACCATTGTGTCAGCGACAGAGAGGGCGGGAGGATGTCCTAACACCTCAACCAAACCAACAGCGATTCCCATAAAATTTCCTAAAGTCTTTATCAATGCTAATTGTAAATCTCAATGGTAGCGATTGGTAAGATATAAACCAACAATAACTTCAAGGATAAACAAAATGTCGCAAGAAGATTTTCAACAACAGGTTTTTAGAAAATTTGAAGAGTTGAAGACCGATATCGATGATCGCTTCACCAAATTAGAATTTGATATCAAAGAAGCAAATATTCGTCTGGATGCATACCAGAAATCATCAGGGCAGATCGTTAATCTAGCATTTGGGCTAATTGCCAGCGCCACAGTCATTACCGTGATTTCATCGGTGTTTAAGAGATGATTTATTAAAGAAGGCGATCGCTAATTTAGCGATCGCCTTCTTTGGATTGTCAAAAGGCTGTCAATTTGTTGGGCGCTTGCCCTATGACTGGTTATAGCTAGGCAACTTTGGCGCGAATTGTTTCTATGCGATCGCGATTTACGCCTAGATCCGATTCGCCTAAGCGAGAAGCCGATCGCACTTCGATGATTTTTTTGTCGGCATTTAGATAAAACTCGACATCATCGACATAGCCCATCAAAGCGCTAGTAAATTCAGCATAAATATAATTATCCTTGGCGGTAATAATTTTGGTGCGAGGCA
Source organism: Pseudanabaena sp. ELA645 (assembly GCA_037129985.1). Classification (GTDB taxonomy): domain Bacteria; phylum Cyanobacteriota; class Cyanobacteriia; order Pseudanabaenales; family Pseudanabaenaceae; genus Pseudanabaena. The sequence continues at coordinate 9,866 of JBAXTW010000010.1, forward strand.
AGCTTGAAATTACCGACTTGAGATCTTCTAAGGCTTTAGCCTCATTGCCTGTATAGCTTAGAGGTGCAATTTTATGTTCAGCATCAATACTCTGACTGGAAACACAATTAGGAGAATTAGGGCAGTCGCGCAATTTGCCATCATTTACACCGAGATTGGTGGGGCGTGTACCTGAAAAAGAGAAAATTGCCATAGGTGTAGCGATCGCAGAATTTAATGACGAGATGGTCGAGTTAGCAGAAACCGCAGGGGTAAATCCGAAATAAGTAAGACAAACAAAATATAAGCTGGCGGCGATTGCAATAAGTTTAGGCATATTAATTTCACTAAGTTCGTTAAGTATTTATACGCAGTTGAATATGAAATTTAGGAGCCGAATAAAATTCCGCGCAAAAGATTAAACAATGTTCCAAACATGAGCGCCAGCATCGCTAAAGAAGCGATCGCATTTCCTGCGGCTCGTTTACCTGCTTCGACATAATAACCCCATGCATAGGCAATCCGTCCTACAATCCACACAGCACCTAAAATTGCGCCCCAGTTAGGGTTTACAAAAATGCTATATAGCCATAAACATGGCAAGAATAAGACAATTTGTTCGAGGGTATTTTGGTGAGCGCGATAGACTCGCTCGAAGTCTTCATTGCCAGTAGTTTGTGGTGGCGAGATTTTATACTTGACGCGAGCAATGCCCACTCCAATACCCAACCCAAAGTAAACGAATAACGCTCCGATGGTAGCGATCGCGGGAAATACGAATGTTTTGATGTCCATTTAGCTAAGCACTATGATGGTTAGTAAGTATAAGTAGGTAGGCTTAATTAATTGTTACACCAAAATTAAAAATGGCTACGCCGTTTTTAGTTTTAAAAAACCTTACTGGATTTGGTTTTCAATTCACAAAAGTGTGATCACACTTTTGTGAATTGGTATTTTAGATATTGGAATAGGCTAGCCGTTGACTGGCAAGTTGCCCATCCAAAATTTCATATTTAATTGTAACCAGCTACTTAGATGCTTACGTAAATTAAGCTTTAATTACCCTTTTGCTAACGCATAGAGAAAAAATATGAATCGTCGTAAATTACTTTCTTGGTTTGGTTTGGGCTGGCTGGTTAGCATTCTGCCATCATCATTGATTGGATGCAGTGAGAACACTCCTAGCGCTTCCTCTTCTTCCCCAACAACGTCCGCAACGCCCTCAACAACCGCAACACCTAAAGTAGCGGCGGCTCCTAGTGGTAATTTTCAAGAAGCAGGAACCGTAGCTCAACTTGATAACGATCGCCAGTTGATATTCAATAAAATCAGGGTAGTATACGACCCAACAGATAAAACTAAGTTACTCGCCGTAAGTACAGTGTACAGTGTGTACCCACAAGCAATGTGACGTGAAATGGAAGTCTGACAAGTATTTCTGTCCCTGTCATGATGCTGAATTTGCTGCTGATGGTAAAGTGCTTGTAGGTCCTGCTAAGACCCCGCTTCCTACCTATGTCGCTAAGATTGAAAGTGGCAAAGTTTTAGTCAGTGTATAAAGCAAATTAGAGGTGTACGGCTTCGCCGCACACCTCTAATTATTTGCTGGGAAGGGAGTAAGATAAAAAATAGCTAATAAGGACTTGAGATTGAGGTCTTGAAGTAATGAAAAAATTTCTGCTCTCTTGCTTGTTTTTTGCGGGTTTGTTTTGGGCGCTGTCCACCTATCAAGGGTTAGCGGTTGAAGGAAAATTTGACTCGATGGTGCTGAACTTTCGTGATAGCTTGTCACCCGCTCAGGTCGATCGCGAACTCAAGGCGATCGCAGCTAAATACGGAATCGAACCTAAGTTTAATAGTGCTTTCTCGAAGTCAGATCATCTTTACATCGTCAAAGGTGATGCTCAAGTTCTTGAAAAGTTCAAACAGTCAGAAGAACTTCGCAACTTGACCGAATATGTCGAAGCAAACTATGTGTATTCGGCGGAGTTTTTGGACAGCACGACTCCTAACGATCCCAGATATAACGAACAGTGGAATCTGAAGGCGATCGATATCGAAAAGGCCTGGCAAAAAACGAAAGGGAAAGGAATTGTCGTAGCCGTAATTGATACGGGTGTAAGTCGGGTTGAAGATCTCAAAAATACGAATTTTGTTAAGGGTTATGATTTTGTTAACGATCGCGAAGATGCTAGTGATGACAATGGACATGGAACCCATGTAGCTGGGACGATCGCTCAATCGACAAATAATAATTTTGGCGTAGCAGGAGTAGCTTACGAAGCTAGTATCATGCCCCTCAAAGTACTCTCAGGCTCAGGCGGCGGCACAATTTCCGATATTGCTGAAGCGATTATTTTTGCCGCAGACAATGGCGCAAATGTAATTAATATGAGTCTCGGTGGTGGTGGTGAAAGCAAACTGATGCAAGAGGCGATCGACTATGCCTATAAGAAGGGTGTGGTAATTGTCGCCGCCGCAGGTAATTCCAACCGTAATGCTGCTTTCTATCCTGCCCGTTATCCCAAAGTAATTGCGGTATCAGCGACTAATGCAACGGGTGAAAAAGCGCCCTATTCCAATTATGGTGCGGGTGTTGATGTGGCGGCTCCTGGTGGGGCGATCGCTAGAGGCAAAGATGGCGATAGCGCTGGCGGTATTTTGCAAAATACAATTGATCCCAGTACTAAGCAATCGGTATTTCGGGCGTTTCAGGGAACCAGTATGGCTTCTCCCCATGTTGCGGGTGTTGTCGCTCTCATCGAAGCATCAGGGGTAAAAGATCCCGAAAAAGTTTTCCAAATTCTGAAACAATCTTCGCGCAAGGTCGCTGATGATACGCTTAACTATTATGGTGCGGGACATCTAAATGCGGCGGCGGCGGTAAATATTTCGAGTCAAGGACAATTGGGAATTCCAGACTTCTTACGCTGGGCGCGGGACAATGGTTATTTGAGTCCTAGATTTTGGGTTGATGGTGGTGCTGTGGCGCTGGTTCCCAAATTGATTATGGTGATAGGTTCCTATTTGTTAGCCATAATACTCAATCGCTGGTTTCCCTTCCGTTGGAATTGGTCATTCTCTAATGGAGTCTTCTTTGGCGGGGCAGGGTTATTCTTTCTACGCGGGTTCTATGTCTTTGATATTACCCAACTTCCCTTCCGCATTGCAGGGAGTTCCTTAGCTGAGTTAGGGAATGCTTTCTCAAATACGAATGCCCTCAATCCGATTACGGCGAGTGTGTTACTGCCCCTTGGTTTATTATTAATTTTGCTTGGACATCCACAGTGGAAATGGTTCGCCATTGGTTCCGCGATCGGTACTTCGGCTTGTTTAGCTACAAGTGCCGTGCTTGCACCACAAATGATGTGGATCGGTGAAGGAATTCCTGCGATCGCTTTTCTCAGTGTTAACTCACTACTTTGTTTCGGCTTTGCATATCTATCGATCAAGTCAGAGACTGCAAGTATATAAACGCTCTGCGCTAAGTCCTAAACAGTGCGAAGCGCCGCTTTGCACTGTTCTTGTTTAAAGACAACTAGAGAATATGAACATACAAATTGTCGGAACTGTAGAATATGTTGATATCGGTACGGGAGCTTGGGCGATCGCCACTGATACCAATCAACAATATGAGATTTTGCAACCTGCACCCTCAGAGCTTTTAGAAGATGGATTAAAGGTTAGTGTTACCGCTAAAATTCGTGATGATGTGATGTCAATGGCGATGGTTGGCGATATTATCGAAATATTAGATTTTCAAATAAGTGCCTGAATCTAATCTATCCCTGTACATTCATGCGTAATTTGCCATTAAGAAAACTACTTATCGGAGAGCTTAGCTGGAAAAGACTGGTGCGATCGCTGCTGCTTATTTACGCTTTTTTTGCACTTTATGTCTTTTTTCGAGCAGACAGCATGATTTTTTTGCCTCAGACTATTAGCTATCAAGACACTACAGATATTCTCAAAATTTCTGTCAGCGATAATGAACGGATATCAGCAACATACTTGCCTAACGCTGGTTCTAAGTACACTTTGCTCTATATTCATGGCAATGCAGAAGATCTTGGGGATATTCGCCCCATGTTAGAGCGCTTGCATAACTGGGGATTTAATGTTTTTGCTTATGACTATCGGGGTTACGGAACCAGCGATGGTAAGCCAAATGAGGGTAATGCTTATCAAGATGCTGATGCTGCTTACAGGTATCTGACTCAACAACTCAAAATCCCTCCTGAGCGGATTATTCTTTATGGGCGATCGGTGGGAGGCGGATCGGCGACTGAACTCGCAACTCGGCATTCTGTTGCTGGTTTGATTCTAGAGAGTACATTTACATCTGCATTTCGAGTCGTTGTACCGTTTCCCTTACTTCCTTTCGACAAGTTTGCTAACCTTGACAAACTGGGGAAAATACGTTGCCCTGTTCTTGTAATGCATGGTCAAGCTGACCAAACAATTCCGATTGAGCATGGTCAAACCCTCTTTAAAGCCGCGTCAGAACCCAAAATGTCTCTCTGGGTATCAGGGGCAGGACATGATGATTTCACTTGGGTAGCAGGTGAACGCCATCAAGAAACTCTATTGTCCTTTGAGCAACTTGTCGAAAGACATTCACAGAAGTAATTCGCACAGAAAGTATCATCAACCACCACTACTTCTTTTGTTTTTAGATAGCGGTCATGAGGATGGCGCGATCGCCTGTTACTTATTGCGGTGATGGTGAATTTGTCGGTTTAGCGCTCGGCGCTGGAGACTGACGGATTGCATTGTTATCACCAGAACGCGGCGCACTCTGCACCGAGCGAGTTTGCCAATCACCAAAAAATCGATTCATGGCTGTAAAACCTAAAATCGCTGCCCCACTCATAATGAGCATCAACACAATAATGGTTGTCCATGTCTCGACCATTTCCGAAATTCCATAATGGCTCCGATAGGGATCAATTTGGCATTGTTGATCGCGATCACGGCTAGCGATCGGGCGACGAAATCGCAATCGATGATCGTCCAGTTTTTCCAGTAAAATCCAACCAGCTTGGGCTTCTTCAGCACAAACTTTATTTAAAACTTTACGGCTACGGAAACCGCCACTATTTGTCCGCAGGATTTTAAATTCCCAGCCTTTATGCTGGTCGCTAGATGCATTAGTCTCATAGCGAGTGAGGTTCTCTTCTTCCACTTCTTCGCGCCGTTTATTACCTTGATTTGCTCGCATTAGTCTGTCGATAATCACGGACTGAATCCCAACATCGAGAATTATAGTACTGACGATGATTGCATTGACGGTCAGCATATATGCATGAGTATTATCTGAGATTGCATGACAAGTAGATTTTTGAGTTTATTTGGATGAGCAGTGAGCTTGGACTAAACATCGTATCGCACATCTCAACTAATGAATAAACAGTGAATAAATGTTAATACCTCAATCCTACTCATGGGAAATAATACTTGAAAAAATAATAATTGGTTAGCGATCGCTAAGCAACAGAATCAGCTTCTTTTATTTTGAGCTAGAGCCTTGGCGATCGCGATATGATGTCTATAAAGATAAGCTATAAAACAAAAAGTTGCGAAATCACCTATGAACTCTATTGTATTGATGGCTGAAGTGCTGACCGATCCAGAGCTACGTCGTACTCCCGATAATCAAAGCTCGATCGCCTCATTTCTTGTACAGTTTGCAGGTGGGCGCACCGAAGAAGCCCCTTATCGTATCAAGGTTGTGGGCTGGAATAATCTTGCCGATGAGATCATGGAGAAATATCACAAAGGTGATCAAGTTGTGGTTGAAGGGCGCTTGCGTCTTGATACTGTCGATCGCGGTACTTTTAAAGAGAAACGGACTGAACTAGTTGCTCAGCGGGTTCATGCTTTTGGCGTTAGTGGCCCTAACGCTAATGCTGAGAGTCCATCGACAGCATCTCCCGTAGCCACACCTGCGCGTAAACCAGCCAATGTTGCACCGATCGCTACAGCGACTAATGCGCCTTCAGCCTATGTTCCTGTCGCCGCCCCCGCAGCCAATGCCCCTGATTATGATGATATTCCCTTTTAATTTGTATTTAATTTCTGAATATCCAGTAATAGCTCCCAATTCTTCAATAATTTCATGACTTTACAGTTAAGCAACTTGGAAGATTTGCCCACACCATCAGGAGAAATGGGATTACCTCTCTTGGGCGAAACATTGAACTTTTTATTCGATCCAAAATATGCGGCAAAGAAAAAGAGTAAATATGGTGGCATATTTAAAACTCATATTTTCGGTGGCCCGTCCGTCTTTATGGTCGGTGCAGAGGCTAATCAGTTCATTTTTGCTAACGAAAACAAATATTTTGATGTAAGCTGGCCAGCAAGCACCCAAGCACTTTTGGGTGCAAATTCTTTGTCAATGCAGATGGGACATACCCATGGTTCTCGTCGCAAATTAATGGCGCAAGCGTTTCAGCCAAGGGCTTTAGCCAGCTATACACCAGCGATCGCCTTGATTACTGATCGCTATCTCCAGCGTTGGCAGCAAATGGGAAGTCTTACTTGGTATCCCGAAATTCGCGACTATACCTTTGATATAGCCAGTACGCTCCTATTGGATACACCTGAGCGCTTTCGACCATTATTGAGCAAATATTTTCATGCTTGGTGTGCAGGGTTATTTAGTACGCCCTTGCGATTGCCTTGGACGAAGTTTGGCAAAGCGATGAGGGCAAGACATGAAATTCTCGAACTGATTGGCGAAATCGTGCAAATAAGACAACAGGCGATCGCTATGGGTGAGGGACTGGGGAATGATGCCCTGAGTATCTTGCTACAGGCTGAAGATGAGCAGGGCAATAAATTAAGCCTTGATGAGCTAAAAGATCAAATTTTGACATTGCTGTTTGCGGGACATGAAACCCTCACTTCTGCGATCGCCTCTTTTTGTCTGCTCCTTGCTCAACATCCTGAAGTCAGCGATCGCGCTCGACTAGAACAACAGACTCTCATTGCCTCCGAGCCAGAGATTACAACCGATACGCTCAAGCAAATGCCCTATCTGGATGCGGTGATGAAGGAAGTCTTGAGATTTGTGCCGCCAGTGGGTGGAGCATTTCGGAAAGTTACGCAGGACTTTGAATTTAAGGGCTATCGCATTCCCAAGGGCTGGACTGTGATCTATCAAATTAAACAGTCGCACCAAGACGAAACGATCTATTCAGAACCAGATATTTTTAACCCCGATCGCTTCTTAGAGACGACTACCGATAAGCAAAAGCTATTTAGCTATGTCCCATTTGGCGGTGGGATGCGGGAATGTTTGGGTAAGGAATATGCCAAACTTGAAATGAAAATATTCGGTGCAATGTTGTTGCGTAACTACCGTTGGCAACTTTCGTCAAACCAAGATTTGACAATGATTACCATACCTACTCCCCATCCTCGCGATGGATTAAAGGTTAGTTTTGAGAGCGACCTTTAGAACCAAAAACTAATCACTTTGGAAGTCGAAATCCCAGAAAACATAGCGCACGCTGGGCGTGCGCTAAAGCCTTTGGTTATGTTATTGCTTAACCAATTTTACTGGCTGACCATCAGCTTGTAACTCTTTTCCGTCTGCGGATAGAGTGTAAGGCTGTTTGGGAGGAGTTTGGGGTGGTTTTTCACCATTAACAGTTTCAACTTGAGAGACGACCTTGCCATCTTCGATCAAAATCTTGCCAGTGGTTTTGATTTCCTGTACTTCATCTTTTGTAGAGACAGCCTTCAGGCTTGCTTCAAAAGCACCTTCAGATTTAATAGTCCATTTACCTGTAACCGACTTAACACCTTCTTTTTCAGCATCAGCTAAAACTTTAGGATCTAAGACGACCTTGTAGTCTCCAGCAATTTTATCGAGGGTTGGGGCATTTGCTTTGTCTGTAGCGGCTTCAGTGGGGCTTGCGGAAGGGCTGGCGCTCGGAGATGCTGAAGTTGTGGGCGAAGCGGAGGGACTAGCTGATGCACTGGCGGAGGCAGAAGTAGTAGGTTTCGCGCTTGCCGAAGGTGTCGCCGCAGTTTCAGTTGGTGGTTGTTGACAGGCTGATAATACTGAAACTGAAACACAGGCGATCGCCGCGAAGACGCTTTGCTTTAATGAGTAGTTGAATGTTTTTTTCACGATTAATTTAGAGGTATAGTAACAATAGGTAGTGACAGGTAGCAGATGGAATGTAAGCCTTAAGGTCATTTATGGATGCAAGACGCACTGTGGATTATTTCTTAGCAAACCCTTTGCATCATAGCTTAGAACCTGTCGGATGTCGCGATCGCGATGATAGCCTAAACAATTATGGGTTGGCAATGCTGCAAGCCGCTATATACTGTCCTTATATAGACAACAAGCTCTAGATCGTAAATTTTAAATATTATTTCAACCGATGGTAACTACAAAATCTCAATCCAATGTGCTGCGATATGACATTATCGGGTCACGACGCTTTAGTAACTATTGCTTTGCGGTTATTGTTGCCATAGGTGCGTCGGGCTTTTTATTGGCAGGAATATCCAGCTTTTTGAAAATTAATTTGCTCCCATTTTCCGCTCCCCTCCAACTAGAGTTTGTGCCGCAGGGTTTGGCGCTTTCCTTTTATGGTGTGGCGGGTACTTTGCTAGAACTGTATTTGCTATATGTGATGGCGATCGATTACGGTAGCGGCTATAACGAGTTCGATCGCTCCAGTGGCAAGGTGACAATTTTTCGACGTGGACGTAGCAAAAATAAAAATCTTGAATTTATTTACAAGATTGCTGATGTACAAGCGGTAAGAGTAGAAATTAGGAACGGGTTAAGTCCCAAGCGATCGCTATATTTGCGTGTTAAGGGTAAGGGCGATTTACCATTATCAGAAGTGGGACAACCAATTTCTTTAACCCTACTCGAAGATCGGGCAGCGGAAATTGCTAAGTTTTTAGCAGTGCCACTAGAAGGTTTGTAAATATTCAGTAACTCAGAAAAAAGTTTAAAAGTGCCGCAAAGCGGCACTTTTAAACTTTTTTCTCAATTTTATGCCAGCGCAAAGCGCTGTAAAATGTAGGGTAAGGCGGCGCAATGCGCCGCCTATTCTATTGGTTCTTACACAAAATATTAAGGAAAAAAAATGTTGCGTTGGATTCTTAGTTGTTTTTTGGCAGTTAGTGTTCTGCTCACCAGTTGCTCAAGTGGTTCTGGTGTTTCGGCAACCGCTTCACCGACTGAAAGTAAACCGCCAACTGCGAACGCCAAAACTACAGCCACACCGACAGCTAGTCCTAAAAGTTCTCTAGAAGCTGCTCTTGCTAAGTTTGTTCAGTTAAAAGGCGCAGCCACGGTGGAGTTAAAAGTCAAATATGGCACGATTAAAATCGAGCTTGATGGCGATAATGCACCTGTGACCGCAGGGAATTTTACAGATTTAGTCAAGCGTGGTTTGTATAACGGTTTAACCTTTCATCGTGTCGTTAATGAGCCAACTCCCTTTGTTGCTCAGGGTGGCGATCCTTTGGGCAATGGCACTGGTAATTTTGTTGATCCCGCGACCTCAAAGACACGTTATATTCCCCTAGAGATTCTTCCTGAAGATGCAAAACAACCTGTGTATGGTCAAGTTTTAGCATCAACTCAAAAACCGAAATTACGCCACAGCAAAGGCGCGATCGCGATGGCTCGTTCTCAACAGCCTAACTCGGCTTCTTGTCAGTTTTATTTTGCTTTAGATGACATTTACTTTCTCGATGGTTCCTATGCTGTATTTGGTTATGTGACCGAGGGCATGGAATTCGTCAAGCAAATTAAAGTTGGCGATGTCATTGAATCAATGACTATTACCAAAGGCGTAGAAAACCTTAAACAACCCACATAAAATTATCCCAAATAAAAAAGAGCTTGCTTGTGCAGGCTCTTTTTTATTTAACGTGAACGATTTTCAACAATATAGCGATCGCCATATTGATCGACATATTGATCGCTACGATAGGAGTTATAACGCCGATCAGAGAGATTAGTCGAATAGATAACCCTTGATGGATATACCTCACGCACTTTGATCACAGAATTTGGGATCACAGAATTTGGGATCACAGAATTTGGGATCACAGAATTTGGGATCACAGAGTTAAAATTGCGATTGTAGTAGCCGTTATAGGTTGGGGAATGGACAATACTGGGAGAGCTATAGACGTTACCCCGATAAACGTTAGTGCGATAAGGATTGTAGTAGTTCGGTGAACTGTAGGCAGGACGGGAACCGAAGTTGATACTGATTGATACATCAGCGATCGCCGATCCCATAAATGAATTCATTGCACCAAGTGCAGCGATCGCGGCAATTATTACTTTCATAGATGTAAATGCTCCTTAAGGTTTGCGGATACAACATAGAGCCATTACCACCACTTTAACTCAAGAAATCAAAAATAGAGTTGGGGCGCTTTACATCGCAAATCTATTTTTAGTTTTGATTAATTTTGGGGGAATTTTTCCCTTAGGGCGATCGCTACTTCAGGTGTAACTAGATGTCCGATCTCGCCACCAAACCGCGAAATTTCTCGCACCACGCTACTACTTAAAAAGCTATATTCATTGGAAGTTGACAGAAAAATCGTCTCAATATCATTGGCTAAAGTCTTATTGGTATGCGCCATCTGCAACTCCATTTCAAAATCAGAAACGGCGCGTAAACCGCGAATTAAAACTTTGGCTTGCTTAAGATGAGCATAGGTAACAGTTAGCCCTGTAAACGTATCCACATCGACGTTGCCTAAATGTTTAGTGGCTTGACTTATCTGTTCAATCCGTTCTGGCATCGTAAATAGTGGGTTTTTATTGGGATTGAGTAAAACCGCAACAATCACGCGATCGAATAAATGACTGCCGCGCTTAATAATATCTAAATGTCCAAAGGTAATGGGATCAAAACTACCTGGATAAATGGCAATCAATATGGTCACCGATTCTATTAATAACAAAAGGCGGCGCTTCGCGCCGCTTTTTTAGGGATTATTGGCTGCGATCGCCTTTATAACCAGACGCATCAGCTAACTCATCTAAAGAACGCTCACCCGAAAGCATCTTGCCATTGATCTCCCAAGTGGGAAACCCTTTAATCCCCTTTTCTTGACATAGTGCAGTTTGAGGGTTTTCGCCCTTAGCATCGCACTCAATGTAGGGAACTAACTTCTTGGCTTCACCAAATCTTTTCTTCTGGTCTATACAATGAGGACACCAATAAGCGCCATACATTTTGGCATTTGTTGCCGTCAAATGTTGTGCTAAGCGTCCTGCAAAGGAGTTGCTCTGGGCGGCGATCTTACCTTGGCTGGCATAAATTCCCAAAGTCCCTGTAATCGTCACGATCGCCACGATCGCTCCAGTGAAAAATAACTGACCGACATCTTTCCACGCAGCGCCGAATATTGTTAGCAGCCAAATTGTGGTCATTGCCGCTGCCGAGGAGATGCAGTAAAGACATACCTGCGGTTGTCCGCCAATGCTGCCTGATGCTAGTAGATACATGAGGTAGCCACTAAACACAAATGTCGAAGTAGCCACCATAAACATCAAGAAATTGGCTAATTCCTTAAGTTGGCTTTGTCCTTTAGGATCATCCTTCTTTAAGATCAATGGCAATCCCGCTAAAAGTCCTAGCGTCAAATAGCCCAAAGCGCCAAAAATCGTTAGTGGAATCCCAAAAACCTTGGCATATTCACTACTGAGTACCAGATCACAACCACTACCTTCAACATTACAGAGGGCGACCTTTTGACCAAAGAAGTGAGTCACGGTCAAATAGGTTGTGAGAGAAAAGCCAAATAGAGTCAAAGCGACGATCGCAGGGCGCGACCACCGATGCAACCAAGGCTCAGAACGTTTTCGCATAGCTGTTCCTGACAATTTATACCTACCTGCTAATAACTTGTTGACGGTCATAGCGCGTTGCGCTGTTTTCAAACCCAAGAAATTTTTTAAAAGGCTTGCGAAGCAAGCCTTTTAAAAAATTTCTTGGATCTCATGAAGGCTGTATAAGATTTTACCCAATCGATTACCGAATTAGTTACGCAATTGGGAGAGGTGGCGATCGCCGCAACTTATCTTCAACAATATGTTGATTTTTTCTATTGATAATATCTAGTCGGACTGCATCGACAAAACGGCTCACTCGGATCGGATCGATCGCCTGTTGAATTTGACCGTTACGCTTCAGCGAGCTAGATACAATCACACCATCAGCATATTCCATCAACTCAGGAACGTTATCCCACGTTGCCCCAGAGCCAACCAATAGCGGCGTATCGCCACAGGCTATTTTTGCTTCCTTGAGATCTTCGCTAGTGGGAGGATTACCCGTCGCCCATCCTGACAAAATCACCGCATCGGCAAGTCCGCGATGTACCGTATCGTGAACGGCGGCGGAAATTTGCGGCACTGACATTGGATGCGCGTGTTTGACTAAAACATCAGCAAAGATTTTTACATCTGAGCCTAGTTCGCGGCGGTAGCGCAATAACTTATAGGCATCGCCTTCGATGATCCCTTGATCTGTTGCCATTACGCCCATCAAGACATTGACGCGGATAAACTGAGCGCCCACACAGGAGGCGATCGCTAGCGCACTATGACCATCGTTTCGCAGGACGTTAATGCCAACGGGAATACCGACCATTTGCTTGACGCGATGGACAATCAGACTCATGGAACTGACTACGGCGGGATCAACGCGATCCTTGGTAAATGGGGCATCAAAAAAGTTTTCTACAATAATCCCTTGGACTCCACCTGCGGCAAGTGCGGTTGCTTCTTGCTCTGCTCGATTGATCACCTCTTTGAGGCTACTTCCCCAACGCGGCGAAGTGGGCAACGGCAAAAGATGGATCACCCCAATGACGGGTTTTGCTGTATCAAATAAACTACTTAAATCCACATGCGTGACGGTTATAAAAATTTTAGATAAAATCTAGGCAAAAGCTTAGTTACTAGCCTTTAATTTAACTTGGTTATGAATGCATAATCCTATCGCGAATTCGATCCCGTCATGCCAATTTGTCCCAATAAACCCATAAAGTATAAGGAAAACCAAGAACTAAAGTTCTTGTCTCAAAGCTTAAGTCAGTTAAAACTGACTAATTTCTAAATGCAACCCGTTTCAACGGGTTTTAGCTTTCAGCCCGCAATTTATTGCAGGGTGATTAAAGATGATGGTTTACGCTATCGCTAACTCGTTCTATGTTTAATTCCAACAACCTACTTAAGACGTATTTATGAAAATAGATTTATCGAATATGGCTGAAGAATCCTACAGCAAAGATATCTTAATCTTGTCTAATGCCCCAGGGGAGCTAACAACATGGGTATATCCTTTCCTGAAAGCATTAGAAATATCTTTACAATCTCTGAAAAGCCCAAATGAAAAGCAAAATAAAAGGCAAATTCGTATATCAGTAGTCCTATCGCCCTGTCAAAATGCCAGTGGCAATGAAGCCGAGCTAGTTAAAAGTTTTCCTAATGTCGATCGCGTATTACCACAGTCACAGTTTTGGGATTTCTTGTTATGGGGACGCACCCCAAATTGGCAATGGTCAAAGCAAGGAATCGTGATTTTTTTAGGTGGCGATCAATTTTTTACTTTAGCGATCGCTAAGCGACTAGGTTACAAAACCCTCATTTATGCAGAATGGCAAGCTAGATGGTATCGCTGGATAGATTTATTTGCAGTACGGAATGATGCGATCGCTAATAAAATTCCTGCCAAGTTTCGAGCAAAGGCAACTGCGATCGGTGATTTAATGCTTGATCGCGTAGAGGTTGATGCTCTCAAAAATATTCAACCGAAGCAACGCATTTGCTTTATGCCTGGATCTAAGGAACATAAAATCAAAATCGGTATACCAATATCGATCGCGCTTGTCGATATCCTGATCCAAAAGCGTCCCGATCTAGAGTTTACGATTGCACTCGCGCCCACAGCTACACCCGAAATTTTAGCTAAATATGCTCAAGAAAGTTTTCCTACCGCCGATAGTGAGGGCGGGACAGCAACGTTATCAGGATTAAACTTAGTCACGGCTAAGGGAACGATTATGTCAATTCACCGTGAATTCCCTGCCCACGAACTCGTCAAAAGCAGCCAAATTTGCATTACTACCGCAGGAGCCAATACTGCCGAGCTTGCCTCCTTGCATCAACCGATGATGGTCTTACTGCCCACTAATCTTACAAATACAAAAGTTGGCTGGGATGGGATCGCAGGATTACTAGCCGCCGCACCATTATTGGGAAAACTTTTAACAAATCTAATTAACTTCATCCTGATTTCGCAAATCAAAAATCGTAATCAACTATTGGCTTGGCCGAATATCTGGGCAAAAGAAGCGATCGTGCCAGAATTTTTAGGCGTACTTAGCCCCACTGAAATTGCTAACGAAATTTTGTTTTATCTTGATCGCCCTGAAGAACTAGAGAAAATGCGCGATCGCTTAAGGAAAGTCTGTGGAGAGGCAGGCGCAGCGAGTAAACTTGCCGAAATGGTAATCGAGAATATATAAAAAAAGCCGCGCAAAGCGCGGCTTTTTTTATTGTCTAAGTTGCAGCGATCGCCACAGGCGGATAACAAACATTTGTGCCACCTAAACCGCAATATCCACCAGGATTTTTAGCGAGATATTGCTGATGATAGCCTTCAGCATAATAAAACTCACCCGCATCACGGATTTCTGTCGTAATGCCTTGTTTCATCCCAGAAGCCTTGAGAGCATCTTGATATACTTCGCGTGAGTCTTCAGCAAGCTTTCTTTGAGCATCATTGTAGACATAAATACCTGAACGGTATTGCGTTCCCTTATCATTGCCCTGTTGCATCCCTTGGGTGGGGTTATGGGATTCCCAAAAGACCTTGAGCAGGTCAGCATAGCTAATCACCTTGGGATCAAACACAACCAACACCACCTCGTTATGCCCTGTCTTGCCTGAACAAACTTCTTCATAGGTTGGGTTAGGGGTTAGCCCTGCTGCATATCCAACAGCCGTGATATAGATACCATCCTGTTGCCAGAACTTACGTTCAGCGCCCCAAAAACAGCCTAAACCAAAAACAGCAGTCTCCATGCCTTCAGGAAAAGGAGGTTTGAGCGCTTTACCATTTACAAAATGATGAGATGCTGTCGGAATAGCCGAAGTTCTTCCAGCCAGAGCATCTGCGATCGTTGGAAGCGTTAACTTTTTACCAAGTCCAAATAACATAATGCTCACAAAAAAATTATTAACAAACCAGAGTGGTACTTCGCACCACCCTAGTTTGAATTTTAATCTAAAAAATATTTGACTGGTATTGCAAGTGCTGCACAGCGATCGCTTACACCCAAATCTATGCATTTATCTCATAAAAAATTAGGGGCGCAAGCCCCCTAATTCGTTCATCAATTTCGTGATTACAGAGTCTGACCGCTAAATGCAACAAAACGGTCTAGCTTAAAATCCTGTGAATCATCATAAACAGTTAGATCATCGGGATTGCAGCGCTTAACCATTACAGTCATGCCCTTGCAGCCTTCTGATTCCAAATCCTCAATATAGCCAAGCTTGGCAGACTCAGCTTCGGATTTGCTGCTAAAAGGACCAAAATAATAAGTGCAACGGGGTGAATCGGTGACAATTTCGATCCAGAGGGAGAACCCAAATAATTCCAGAATTGACGTAAAAATGTTCTTAAACAAGTTACCACCCATGATTTTACATAGCTGAAGTGAATGGTTTTTGGACATCAGAAAAGCTTTAAGTCAACTTGAAAGCCTTCTTCCTATATCCTAAATATAACTTAAAACAGGGCTTCAAGACAAATTGTTCAGGTTTAACGTATTCACCCAACGCTGTCTAAAAATCTCGTATAGCGCCATCCCTGTCGCCACTGAAGCATTTAAGCTTTCCACTTTTCCTTCTAAAGGTATAGAAACGATAAAGTCACAATTCTTTTGAATTGAGAGACTCAATCCTTCACCTTCTGCACCAATTACTAGAGCGATCGCCCCAGAGAACTTGGTTTTGTGGATAGCATTACCTGAATCAGTCATGGTTCCGTAAACCCAAAAACCTGCTTCTTTGATTTGCTCAAGAGCGCGGTTGAGGTTGACGACACGCGCCACGGGTAGGATTTCCAATGTACCTGCGGCAACTTTTGCCACGGTAGCGGTGATCCCCGCAGCACGGCGCTGAGGAATTACAAGGGCTTGCGCTCCAAGTGCGGCGGCACTGCGAATGATTGCACCAAGATTATGGGGATCGGTGATGCCATCGGCAATAACAATCACAGGCTCGGTGGTTTTCTCTTTGATACTCACCAGCAATTCATCAAGATCAGCATATTCATAAGCCGAGACTTGAACCGCGATCCCTTGATGACGACCGTTATCTGTGATGCGGTCAAGGCGAGTATTATCGACTTCATCAATGACGGCTCCAGCAGATTTAGCTTCATCGATCAGAGGCAAGAAATCCGATGAATAACGCAGTCTCGCTGTGACCCAAATCCGATTGATGCTGCGATCGCTATTTAATACTGCTTCAACGGCATGGCGACCATAGATAATATCGGGATTTTCGTCGGCTGGAGTCGGCGCAACAATGGTTAACTCGCCATCTGGATCGAAGTTACGCGAAACTGGTGGGAGCGATCGCCTTTCAAAGTTGGGAACCGATCCGCGATCACCAAAGTTGCGATCCCGAGCAAACTTGCGATCGCCAAAGTTTCTATCTCTGGAATCCTGATCGCCAAAGTTACGATCTCTTGAATCGCGATCGCCGAAATTACGATCCTGATCGCCAAAGTTACGATCTCTAGAATCGTTACCAAATTTTTTATCGCCGAATTTCTTGTCGCCGAATTTTTTATCGCCAAACTTCTTGTCACCAAATTTTTTATCGCCGAACTTGTTATCGTCGAATTTTTTCGCAATTGGCTTATCAAACTTGCGATCGCCACGGTCAGCACGATCAAATTTTGGCTCGAATGATGACTCGCCACGCTTCTCAAAGCTTCTTTCGGGGCGTCGCTCGCCGTATTTATTATCAGAATACTTGTCTGAACGGCTATCTGAACGATTGTCTGAACGGTTATCTGAATACCTGTCGCCAGATTTAGTCGGTTTATCTGGGCGCGATTGGTAGTTATTGTCAGGGCGCTTATCAAAGCTACGCTCTGAATATTTATCTGAAGATTTACCTACAGACTTATATGGCTTTTCAAAATTGCGATCGCTGTCTCGGTTTGGTCGTCTGTCAGAATTTTTGTCTGAATATTTTACGACACGAATATCGTTGCGATTGTCGGAACGCTTCTCGAAACTCCTCTCGGCACTTTGATCGGTATTGCGATCAGCACTGCGATCGGAGGATGGTCTCTTCTTGAACTTGGGTCTAGGTTGCGATGTCATGGTGGCGCTGGGTTGTCAATATAGCTAAGTAGCTGAATAAAAATTTGATCGAGGCGATCGCGATCGGTTAAGTAGAGATAACCAATCAACGCCTCAAATCCTGTGGCTTTTTGATAAATGTGGGGATCAACTTTACGGGAGGCAGATCCCGCCGCGTTACGTCCGCGTCTTACGAGATCGGACTCAAAATCAGTGAGATTAAGTTGGTCGAGAAGTTTGGCTTGCTGCTCAGCCCTAACCTGACTAACTACGAGCTGGTGATATTGCTTGGCGCTGCGTGGTGGTAGGAGATAATGCAACCGCATCTGCATTTCATAGACAGCATCTCCAATGTAGGCTAGGGCTGAGACGGGAATCTCGGCAATGTTGTCAATTTTTGGGCGAAATGCCATTACGGAATAAATTAAAAAGCTATAGGTAGTGTTTAGACTTTTATGGGCAGACCTAAGCCTGCCCATAAAATTTTTCGCCTTATTTATTACATCATAGATTGATCGTGACAATCTCAACGTCAGCGATCAAAGTCTTTAGATTTGTGTGTAAACCTTGTAATCCTAACCCCTCTTAAATCTTTGGACAATCTCTTGACAAGTCAATCTAAAATTCACTTAATAGAACTTAAAACAAAACTTAAATTTGTCGATTCAATTTGAGTTCAAATTCTTGTTTGGGGAACTTGATTACTAAAATTTTATAAAGTTCAGTTTATTCTTTTTTAGTGTTTTCTATTTTTGCCAGAGCGTCATCAATCGATGTCTGAAGTGATAGGTACTGATCTAGACGCACAAGTTTAACGGTCTGAGTGACTCTAGGATTAGTGATAATCTGAAGAGTACCTTCGAGGGTTTGGGTCTTTTTTGCCATCTGCACTAAAACCCCTAAGCCAGAGCTATCAATAAAATCAATTGTTGATAAATCTAAAATCAAGTTAAAAGGACCATCCTCAACGCACTTGCCAATTACCTTTTTGAAGGCTGGCTCAGAGAAAGCGTCCAAAAGACCAGTGAGGCGGATCAGTTGATAGTTGTCCTTGACTTCGCGGCTGCCTCTTAAACTCACAGTCAGGATTAGCGGTTCAGGAATAATGACCTCCGATGGGTGCGAACGTACCTTAATTTGCGGATATATTGTATTTGCTTTATCCGCGCTTGTCCAGAAAATTGTTAATGTTTTCAGTAATGACTGTTATGAAATCGCTAAAAACGAAAAGACCCCGATAAAAACAACAACTAAACAGAATATTATCTTAAAAATAAAAAACAAAAGCCTTTGTAGAGTGTGTTAGCGCAGCGTAACGCACCATCGAAGTTTAAATAGTGCGTTACGCTATGGCTAACGCACCCTACATTAAAAACAAACCAAAAATCGTTTGGGGCGGGCTTCGCCCGCCCCAAACGATTTTTGGTTTTAAGAAAAGGTCAAGACTGTGCGAATTGCATCGCCCCTATGCATCATCGCAAACGCCTCATTGATTTCTTCGATCGCCATCACATTTGTAATCAAACTATCGATATCAATTTTACCGTCCATATACCAGTCCACAATCTTGGGTACATCAGTGCGTCCCTTCGCGCCACCAAAAGCTGTCCCCTTCCAGACGCGCCCTGTGACTAGCTGAAATGGTCTGGTGCTGATTTCTTGTCCTGCCCCAGCGACTCCCACAATTACACTCACGCCCCAACCTTTGTGACAGCATTCGAGCGCTTGACGCATGGTTTGAGTTCTGCCGATACATTCAAAAGTATAGTCAGCGCCACCTTTAGTCAAATCAACAAGATAGGGAACGAGATCGCCTTCTACTTCCAAAGGATTTACAAAATGGGTCATTCCCATTTTTTCGGCAAGAGATCGTTTTTTCGGGTTAATATCCACGCCGACGATCATATTTGCGCCAACCATGCGACATGCTTGGATTACATTTAGACCAATTCCCCCTAAGCCGAAAATAACGACGTTAGAGCCAACTTCGACCTTAGCGGTGTTAATCACTGCGCCGATCCCCGTAGTCACGCCACAGCCGATGTAGCAGACTTTCTCGAAGGGAGCATCATCACGGATTTTGGCAAGGGCGATTTCAGGAAGAACCGTGTAGTTGGCAAATGTTGAAGTTCCCATGTAATGATGAATTTTTTCGCCGTTAATGGAAAAACGACTGGTTCCATCGGGCATTAAGCCTTGCCCTTGAGTGACGCGGATTGCTTGACAGAGATTGGTTTTGCCACTCAGACAATAAGAACAATTCCGACATTCAGGTGTGTATAGCGGAATCACGCGATCGCCTACTTTCAAAGAACTCACATTCGCGCCCACTTCGACAACTACGCCCGCCCCTTCATGTCCGAGAATGGCGGGAAATAATCCCTCTGGGTCATCGCCTGAGAGTGTGAACGCATCGGTATGACAAACGCCTGTGGCTTTGATTTCAACGAGAACTTCGCCTGCTCTGGGATGATCTAGTTGGACTGTCTCGATTTTGAGTGGTTGTCCTGCGGCGAAGGCAACTGCGGCTTTTACGTCCATGAATATTATGTTGTCCCTATATTTCTTGCTGGTGATTTATTCCAGATTATAGGTGGAAAGGTATGAATAGGCGGCGCTTCGCGCCGCCTATCTTTATTAAGCTGAGGTGCTTAACTGATTTGATTGTTTAAACTTGCGGCGGATAAAGCGCAGGAAAACCAACCATTTCTCGGCAGGATATTCGTAAAACGAGAAGATATCGCCAAAAGCAGCAAAGGCATTTTGATGATGCAGCCAGTGTCTTTCGGGAGTGGTAATACATAACAAATCGCAGAAATATTTCACTGGCTCTGGTGTCTTCCACTCAAGGATAGAAACATGTCGCCAAACTACATGAAATTCACCCAACAAGAGTCCAATAATTGTACCAACAGCCGATAATTGCCATAACCAAGGCGTGAACATGAAATAAGGAACTGCGCCTAGAATGCCATCTAGCAATACGAGAGGATTTCTGGTTAAAACTGCATAGTGAAGAAAACTGCGGTTTTTGCCATGATGCACGATGGAATGGAACTTGCCAAATACATGTTCAGGAACATGATAAAAAAATGTTGAGAAGAAGTCGCCCAACAGAAGCAATAAGGCTACTGCTGTAATTGCTTTAACAAACTCTAAACTAACCTCTAACAAAAATTCCAAAGTAAACCCTCACAACTTAATCTCAGGGTAAGAGATGAAGTTAAAGCTACGTTTATATGAAGGTTAAGAAATGATTTGTAGTTAATAAATACCCTTGAAACGTACTTAAATCGTTCTCAGATCGTTAAATCCATCTTTAGATCAGCTTAACAAAACTTAAAAATCAACAAGGTCGGCAAATGAGCCAGTCGGCATTTACCGCGCTTTGCGCTCAAACCCGAATTAAGAAATTTTGGAAAAGTCTTGCTTAGCAACACTTTTGCAAAATTTCTTGTGGTTCTCTATTTTGGTTTAATTTTTTAAACTTAAGCGATCGCTTAAAAATCGATACCACGCCGCCGCAATATCTACATCTGTAAATCTAATGCTAGGCATTTCGCCAGTTTTCATTACCAATTCCAAGGAGATTTTCTTGGGATTTAAGGGAAATTCCGCATCTTGTTCATCGAAAAATTTACTATCTATGCGAAATCTAATCCGAGCAATATCAACAAAATCTACGGTCTGAATATCAAGAGGATCTTTACGAGTGGGTTTGCCCCATGTCAGGCGATCGCCTTTTTGACCTAACACGGCATAAATATCGTACTTGTGACGTTCAAACTGCTCAGCCCAACGTTTGTAAGACTCAATTTTTTGGTATTCATTCCAGCCAGCCCATGCTAGCCAAAAAAACATAACCAAGAGAGGCAACCAAAGTAATCCACGTTCCATAATCTAAAAGTTATGTTTATTTGAAAATATCTCGCGTAAAGCGCACCCTGCGGGTGCGCTTTACGCAGAACATTTTATGTGATTACGAGCATGGAGGGACTCGAACCCCCGACCCTCAGGACCGGAACCTGATGCTCTATCCAACTGAGCTACATACCCAAACTATTTTTTGATCATAGCATATAGCTGTTTTTACATACAGATGGTAGCTAGCGATCACCAAAATTTATTTTAAGTTAGCCCTTTCCGAGTTCTTTACTTTTATTGACCATAATCAAAACATTCACTCGATTACTTTGTAATTAGTCATATAAATAAAAGAGATAAAATCATGAATGTGCAAAAGATTTTGTGTTTAGCTAGTCTTGTCTGTTTGACAACGATTTTGCCAACATTGCTTCCTACTCAAGCAGAAACCTTGTCTCAAGATTCTGTTGAGATCAGCAAAGAAAAATCCAGTCGCGATGGACAGTATCACGAATCTAAGGATGACAAGGACGATCATGATTCTGAGCATGATGATCATAAAGATCGTGATGATCACAAGGATCGAGATCATCATCGCGATGATTACAAGGATCGAGATCATCATCGTAATGATGACCATCATCAAAAAGAACGCCGCTAAAATACAAGTAACTTGGTCGCACTTTCGAGAATCAAAAATTAGCAATGTTGAGTCTTGCTACAATAGATTCAATATTGCTAGATTGCTGATTGTTGTATAGATTCAGTTCATGTAGAGAGACGCATTATCAAAATTTCTCTATAAAAAAATCCATGTCTCAGCATAGTAAGTCTTCTTCTCCCGATCTACCCGATCTAATTGATACGCAAATTCATGGCGATCGCTGGACAGCTTTTTGGAGTGAATTATTTGGAAATAGCGGGCATTTTCTGATTCTCAAAAGTCTGTCTGACATCACTTTAAATGGTATGGGGAATTACTTAAGCGATGCGACAGAATATCTCCTCATCGGTGTGATGCTTTTACAAGCTTGGTATTTATCCCGTCCATCAGCCAATCGATTTTTTGGCAATCTGATTGGGGTTTCTTGTTACACGATTATTGACTTTCAACTTGAGGGAGCAGAATTTTTTTCTTCACCAAGCCATATTACTTTCTGGACTTTTTCTCTAGCGATCGCCACCTTACAAGGAATACGCGATCAAGGAATGCGCGATCGCCATCATAAATCCTTAAATAAAACATTAACTAATTGGATTTTGCCAGTAGAAAGCATTGTGCGAAGCCTGATGGTAGTAGCTTTTTATGCAGTCACTAGCTTTAAGTTTGGCGGGACAATTTTTTCTTGGCAACAGATCGGTGAATTTTTAAACAAGACTACCCATTTATACCTGATTCTCAGCTTGACATTCATAGGTTCATTATTAGGATTTTTAAGCTTACAAACTGCTCAACAACGCACTCAACTACAGCAAACAGCGCAAACCTTACGGAATTTGGCAGAGTGGGGCATGGGAACTCATGTGGTAAATGCGGCGGTATCCAATCCCCAAGCCCTCAATTTCCAACGCTGCGATCGCACAATCTTGTTTATGGATATTCGTAAATTTACCAATTGGTGCGAACAGACCGATCCGAATATCGTAGCCGCCGTATTAAATGATTATTACGGTCATGTCGAGCCTGCCGCCGCCGCCTATCAACCATTGCGGATTAGTTTTAAGGCTGATGAAATTATGGCAATCTATGCCACGCCAAAACAAGGATTAGCCGCCGCTAGAGCCATGCAAGAAGCTGCTCAACAAGTTCTCGCGCCCCATGATTTAGGAGTTGGTTGCGCTGTGCATAGTGGTTCGGTGATCGAAGGTTTGTTTGGTAGTCAAGATGTGCGTACCTATACGGCGATCGGGGATGTGGTGAATACAGCGAAAAGATTGGAGGGAAATACGCCCGCAGGAGCAATTACGATTTCTGAGTCGGTGTATACAGCAATTGTGAATTCAGCGATCGCTTTTCAAGTTGATGATGCCTTGCCTTGCGAGCCAGTTGTGGTTAAGGGTAAACAGAATGCGATCGCTATTTGGCGAATTTTTGTTTAACCCTCAAACATCCCCACGATCTTTAATGATCGCAGTTTTAGATTCTTTGTCGAAAGCAATCTCAAATAAAAACTCAGGCGCAAAGTCTGCTCCGTTTGACCATTCTATAGTCCGACTAGTTACAAATACCTTTTGAAATAAACTTTTATCTTTCAAAGGTTCAAAGATTTCGCCATACAATTCTTGCTCTAAATCTACGATTCCTTGTATCCCATTATTAAATATTAGTTTTAATTGATAATTTTCCAAATATTCCACGGAGACAACATGAAGCAATAGCTCATTTT
Organism: Pseudanabaena sp. ELA645; assembly: GCA_037129985.1. GTDB lineage: Bacteria > Cyanobacteriota > Cyanobacteriia > Pseudanabaenales > Pseudanabaenaceae > Pseudanabaena. Next base: position 33,496 of record JBAXTW010000010.1, read on the forward strand.
TATGGAAGGGGATTGATTTTGTTAAGAGGTTTTCTTTAACGCGCATTTTCCCAGTTCTCCAATAGTTCAGATTGTTGCTGAATCTTTACGAATTACTTTATGAATTGAAGGAAAAACGTCTAACTGCTAGCAAACTTCCTAATACGCCAATCACTGAGCCAAAAATAGCTAACACCGCAGGTAAAAAGAATTGCACACGCAGATCGGTCGTTAATCCCAAAGTCAAAGATTTAATTAATTCTGGTTGATTAATAATTGCCCCACCTAAGAGATTAAGACTCAAGAGCAGCATCAAATAAGCCGTACCTGCTCCCGCCAAACCAAATACGACACCTTGCAGGACAAAGGGGAAATAGATCCATACCGCCGTTGCGCCCACCAGTTGCATCACCTCAATTTCACGCCTCCTTGCCAACACAATCAAGCGAATAGTCGTAGTAATCACTGCGATCGCAATGACCGTAAAAATCGCCACGATCGCCACACTACTATTACTCAAAGCTTGACGTAATTGTCCAATCCTCTCCACAACTTCATTGGTGTACCACACCTCATTAACGCCCTTTAAACCCGAAATTCGCTTAGCAACATCTGGCACGCGATCGCTAGATACCGTCCGCACCTTAAACTCATCGACTAAGGGATTACCACCCAGTTGTTTGGTAGCTTGGTTCAGATCATTCTTACCGAGATCCTTCATCAGATTTTGCCATGCTTCTTCCTTGGGAATCAGTTTGGCTGACGCAACGCCATCCACTAATAAAAGGCGGGACTGCATCGACTCACCTAGAGTATTTTCGTCAAGATACACTGAAATTTCTAGCTGACTGCCAAGCTGCCCCAGTACATTTTCCAGTTGCCAAGAAAGTTGTAAGCTTGCTCCAAATAAAAACAGTAATACAGCCACAGTACTAATTGCAGCCCAATTCATCCAGCCGCCACGCTTTAATCCTAAGAAAGTTTCCCGCAGCAGATAATCTATTTTGGCAAAGAAGCGAACGATTTTTTGGAGCATTTATTGGAGTTGAAGTGTTTATTTTAAAAATTCAAGAATTGAATCAGCAACGCGATTAATTGCGCCTTTTTCACCCAAACTTTCTCTGACGCGGGCATAGCCATCCAGCATATTTTGTCTGGCTTGGGGATTAATTAATAACTCTAAGGCACTCTCAGCGATCGCTTCAGGAATTGCATCATCTTGCACAAACTCAGGAATTACAGATTCCATATTTACCAAATTAACAGGCGAAATAAATGGCAACTTCAGCCTGACGATATATTTGGCAATCCAAGCCGTAATCACATTGACGCGATAGAGAATTACCTGCGGGACATTCAGTAGCGCTGTCTCTAAATTCACAGTTCCCGACTTACTAAGTACTAAATCCGCCGCGCTAATGGCAATTTGTGACTGAGCCGAAATAATCGTGGCTTGGATGTCATATTCGGCAAGTAATTTTTCAACCGTAGGTCGATAACGATCTAGGGATAGGGGCAACCAAAATTTGACATGGGGTAATTTAGTTTGGATGATCTTGGCAGCTTTGAGAATGATTGGCATGACCGATCGCAATTCCTGTGTGCGCGATGCAGGAAGAAGTGTGACTATCAAATCATCATCAGCCATACCTAGTTGTTTCCGCGATTCAGCGCGATCGGGAACCTTTGCCATTAAATCCACAAAGGGATGCCCCACCCACTGCACGTTTGTACCTTGTTTTTCGTAATAAACCGCTTCTTGGGGAAAGATTGCCAAAAGCTTGTCGGTGAAGGCGGCGATCGCTTTGGTGTTTTTGTCATCAAATGACCAAACCCATTCCTGTGGGGCAATGTAATAAATCACGGGAATTTTGAGCGTCCGCTTCGCAAAATAGCCCATGCCTTGATTCGGCATCATGTAGTCAATCAGGACGGCGACATCTGGCGGTGAATTTTTTAGCCATTTTTTAGCATTTTTCTGCACCATAATTGTCGGCAAAATGTAAGGTAGTGCCTCAACTGCACCAATTGAGCCAATTCCAACTGTATTACCAAGTATTTTCGCACCAGCCGCCGCCATGCGATCGCCGCCAAGCCCGACAATTTCTAGCTCGATTCCTTTCAGGGCTGCACGTTCATGCAAAGCCTCAATCAAAATTGCCCCATGCCAATCACCTGACACTTCCCCTGTACTAATAAATATGCGGCGTTTTATGCTGATTTTTGAACTGGATTCCATGTTAATAAATAGATATTGTTAATAGAGGTTAGTGATACAAAAAAGATCTAAACCAGCATAAATTGCATTATTGCAAACTATAGCGATTTTTGCGAAATAAGATAATTATCTGAATAGCCCTAAAAACTCCTTTAAATTGTTCAATTTTGGGTGATCCAAGTTCCAAATTTCTGATTTGTTCTCCATAACATAATCAAACGCTTTCATACTACATATACGTCCTGCTTGCTTTTTGTCATTATTTGAGCACGTGTCGAATCTAACGTATATGTCAACCCAAAATTTATCAAAATCCTTGTTTTTTATCGTTTTTTCATTGCTTGTTAGACAACTTCTCCAATTATCCAAACAATCTGCATGAATTGATTCTTTTTGTTTAATAGCTTTTAAAACCGTCTCAAGCTCACCTTGTCCATCAAGGTTGGTAAAGTAACAAGCTAATTGAATATTAAGATTAACATCATCAGTATCTTTAATATTTAGATTTATAAATCTATTTACTTCGTTAAGTAATTCCGAATCGGGAAATACCTCTCGGATACACTCATCAACAAATTTAATCCTATTTTCTTCTTCTTCATTATCAATATCAATAATTATTCCTACCTTTTCTATTTCGCCTTTTTGGATATTAGCTTTTAAATTGTTAAGAGCATCTTTTAGCTTTTTATGATTTAGCCCATCCATTTCTCGATAATCTTCATCTGAAACGCGAATCGGTTTAGAAATTTCTATATCGAGATTGAGTTTACGAATGATTGCTTGGAAAAAATGTTTGTCATTTTTACTTTCCACGATCAAAATATTTCTACCCACCTCTCACCTCTTCATTGTGGCTAATTCCATAATCTAAAGTATCTAAGTCTCGTTTTATCGCGACTATTTTACCTGTTTTAGCTTGTCTTACTAACTCAAAATGAGCAGCCGAGTTTTCATGTTCCAATCCAGCTTTTATAAAGGCTTGGGTCATTTCTAAACTGTGTGTTGTCGCAAATATCTGTACATTTAATTCATTTGCTAATTTGTAGAGAATATTCCAAAAATAAACTTGATTAGAGTGATGAATGCCATTCTCAATTTCGTCAATAAGCACAGTACTATTTTCAGTATTGACTATCTTTAATATTATATCAGCTATACGATTAATCGCATCACCAAACAAAGATAATGGCAATCTACTCAATCTACTTTCCCCTTTTCTTTTTAAATAAATAGTAGGTTCCCCAATACTAAAGCTTTCCACTTCAGTAATAGAATTATCTATAGACTTAAAAGCTTTTAAAACTTCATCATCTCTTTCATTTAAACGAGCTTTATCAAATTCACTTGTTAAATCCCTGTTAGACACCCTTAAAAATGAAGGAATAAATGAAACATTTTTACCATTAGCAGCTTTTATATCTCCAGTCGCTACTATTCCTTTACCACTTGAGATAATTTGTATTTCAAAAGCTAGTAAATTGTTTAGTCTGGTACTAACATTAATTGCTGATACCGAAGATTCCGTAGCAGAAAAAATCACTTGCGATTTACTTTTTTCTTCGCTATCTTTATCCTCTTGATAAGAATCCTGCACCAACATACTTTTCAATGTTTCTTCAATGGAAATATCAACTACCTTTGAGTCACCATTTTCTAGGATCGCCTCAATAGATATCGTATTATCCTCATTCTGTTCAAAGAAAAAGTTGCTCCAAGTCCTCTCTGGCAAAGCTTTACTAAAACTTGCTTGTTCTCTCCTTACTTGTCGGAGTAGAAAAATCGTGTCTGCTCTGGGAGCGCTATTCAAAAAAATCGCTTCTAGTAATGCAGTTTTGCCAGCATTATTTTTACCGCTAATCAGATTAACTCTTTCAAAACCTAATACCTTTAGCTTGTCAAAGCATCTAAAGTTCTCAATTGTAATTTTTTTAATCATCAGAGCATCCTGACTTATAAGACAGCTTTTCAAAACAAATAGCATTTTAGTCTGTGAGACTGGTGCTATCCAGATTGCTCACGCAAGTATCGTTTTTAAAATAAAAGCAAAAACAAAAGCAACATTTCGCATTTCATTATGGTACACTCGTAAAGGTCAAAAAATTGGACTAAAAAAGTGCCTAAGCTCAAAACTCGTAAATCTGCCGCCAAGCGATTCAAGGTGACGGGTAGCGGCAAGTTTGCTCGCCGCCACGCTGGTCGCAACCACCTACTAGAGCATAAGCCCACTGTTCGTAAGAGCAGATTGGGTAAGATGGCTATAGTTGATGAGACTGATAATGCCAGAGTAAGTGCGATGATGCCTTACGCCTAGTGATCATTTTTGATCGCTAGAACCATAAAATAAACGATTTCACGATAATAACCAACTGCCATGACGAGAGTAAAACGCGGTAACGTAGCTAGGAAGCGCCGCAACAAAGTACTGAAATTAGCCAAGGGCTTTCGCGGATCGCACTCCAAGCTGTTCCGCACTGCTAATCAGCAGGTAATGAAAGCTCTGCGTAATGCCTACCGCGATCGCCGCAAGAAGAAGCGCGATTTCCGTAGTCTGTGGATTACCCGCATTAATGCTGCGGCTCGCCAACAAGGTTTGAGCTATAGCAAGTTTGCAGGTTTACTGAAGAAATCTAATATCGAAATCAATCGTAAAATGCTTTCGCAAATTGCGATTCTTGATCCTGCTGCTTTTACCGCGATCGTGGAAAAAGCCAAAACGATCGCTTAAAACAAGATTAAAAATTTATCCTAAACAGTCCATCGTAAGAAGTCTACTTCCAAGATGGACTTTTTTTTGCTTACTTTCTGGCTTACTTTTAGGAGCTTAAACGAAAATATACTATACAATCCTAATTAATCAACTTCAAAAATCAAATATAAATTAAGAATGACTACACATTTTATTACGGCTGAAATCGAAATCAATGAGAATCAAGAAGCGATCGCTAAGACGATTGAACAAGAACTAGCCAAACATGGCGAACCCTTACGTTGGGCGATCGCTTCTGTGACGAATGATGTTAATGAAACGACCAAAACTCTAACTCGGACTGCTCATGTCGAGGCAGTAGTCACTTCCAAATAAAAAGAGTCGGCGCGATGCGCCGACTCTTTTTATTTGAGGTATTCCAAAATCTTTGCAAACAGTCCCACGATCGCATCTTCGCCATTATCGCGAATAAAGATATCGAAGTTGGGATGGGAATTTGCTTCAATCAACCAATAATTATCATGATCATCGAGAGCCACATCTAAGCCCACATAGGCAATTGAAGGCATCTTCTGGAAAATAGGTTGGATAAAATCATCGATCGCCTTAATAATTGTGGAATCATTTACTTGTTTAGCGATCGCACCTTCCCAATGTAACGGACTGAGATTACCTGTAAATTCTGCTTGAGAAAAGTCTTTGTCGTAGAGAATTACTTGCTGATGATTGAGACAGACACTGCGATATTCTTTGATAATATTAATTGGTTCTTGGGCTAAAGCAACATAATCGTAGCTTTTAAAATTGATATTAAATATCGTCTCTATCGCTTGACGTGATTGCTGATTATCAAAGCATTTAAACACATTACTACCACCAGAACCGCGATTTCTTTTAATAATAACTGGCAGTTCAAAATCCTTCTCAATCTCCGTCATGATTTGATCGATGGTCGGAAATTCTAAATACTCAATATATTTTTCACTACAGTATGGTGAAATAAAATAACGAGTTCTTGGCATTTTTACGACATCTTGAAAGACTTGATAAAAATATTGTTTATCCTTAAAGATTTCCGCGATCGCTTGAGGAATTAACGGCGTTGAATAGTTTGTGAAGTAATAGTCGCGATCGCTAACTCTAACCCTAACTAAATTTTGATTAGGGTGCAAAATCTCATATTCAACAGATAGCTTTTTGCAAGCCTCTAGCAACATTCTAATATTTGTCAACATTGGTGTACACTATTTTTCGCCAAAAGCATCACTATATATATCATCCAACGTGTCATGAAATCCCCAACCTATATGTGAAGTGTCTTTGACAATTTTCAGGCAACGTTTTTGAAATATGTCATGAAGCTGATTCTTAGCCATCAGTTCAACAGCGTCCTCATATACACTTTCCATACTACTGTAGAAAGACTCGCTAATATCACCATATTCATTCGTGAAAAGCACACCTTGTTCTACATAGAACAGCATAATATCGACTACATCTCTTGCATTTTCTGCGATTTTTTTATAATCGGTGATTGCTTTTTTGGCAATTGAAAGTTTAGCCTTTCCCAAACCCCTTGTGGGAAAAAACTGATCTCCAATAATCTTCTTATACTTTGCAATTACATCACTGCCACTATCAGGAGAGAGTTTGACTTGATAGTAATCTTTAACCCCATCAAAACGCTTATAAAGCTCCGCAATTTCAAGGACTAATTCTTCTGGAGAGCATTTTTTGAGATATTGCTTGAGATCGTTAAGGCTAGGTGTTTTTGTCGCCACTTTAGTTAACTCCCATACTTCAGTTTCGAGAAATATCTGTTAGTCTATCATTAGCTCAAGCTTAACGCTGTAGTTAATTTATTCGTCTGATTCGAGACTTGAAAAAGCATGACAGCTAATTTTTGGGACATTGTACATTACTTTAAACGCTATCAAGTACTCGCAATTTGGAGTATTTCAGCAGCAAGTCTATTTGAAATTATCGATCTGATCGTTCCCTATACGGTTGGACAGATTCTAAATGTGCTATCGGGGCGATCGCTAGATCAAGAGATTAATTATTTCGTATTGGGAACGGCGGGGCTATTCGGACAACCTGTTAATCAAACCAGTTCCTTGATCATTCTATCTGGATTAATTTTTGTCGTTACAGTTATCCGAGCGCCAATTCAAGTATGGTTTGCCAATAATTTTCATTGGGATATCGCCCTCAAAACTCGCCGCGATCAAACTAAACGGGCGATCGCTAAAATCCTCACGCTGCCCATTGAGTTCTACGATGATAATAACGCGGGACGAATTGCAGGAAGGGTGGCGCGAGGCTTGGGGAATCACATGTGGTCTTATCCTGAAGTCGCGGGACAATTGATTCCCAAGGTTGTGCGAATTCTCGGTATTTTTGTGATTATTTGTGCGATCGCATGGTGGATTTCGGCGTTCTTCTTACTATCATTTTTTGTGGTGCTTTTGGCAAGTTTGCAGAAGCTCAAAGGGCTGACTGCAACAGAAGAAAGACTGGATATCCATCAAGAAAATACGGAAAGTCGAACTTCGGAAATTATTACCAATATCAAAACTGTGAAGGCTTTTGCCAATGAAGCCAAAGAATATAAACGTCAAAGCGAGCGACTCGAACGTGAGGCAAAAGTCTCGCTCTGGGCGATTCACATTGGCTATGTAAAATTGGGAATGGCGCGTGATACCGTATTAGAATTCTGTCAATTTGTAGTGTTTGGAGCAGCATTATTTGCTACTGTTGGCGGCACAATGTCGATTGGACATTTTATTACGATTTCGACCTTAGCAAGTATGGCTTATTCTGAAATCAAGCCGATTTGTTTGCTGGCGGAAGTCTTAGCCCGTCGCTATTCCTCAATGTTGCGCTTCCATGAGTTTATGAAGCAAGCCAATGGTCAAGACGCAGCGATCGCCATATATCCCAATACCAAGTATCCTCAATATCGCTTTGATGGCAAAGTGGAATTTCGTAATCTTACCTTTGGGTATGATCGCGATCGCCCTGTCTTAGAACAAATCCAATTCACCATCGAACCCTATGAAACTGTGGCGATCGTTGGGCGATCGGGTTCAGGTAAATCAACCTTAGTAAAGCTATTGTTCCGTTACTTTGAGACCTCTAGCGGTGACATTCTCATTGATGATCAGTCTATCACCGAACTAGATATTACGGGTTATCGTAAGCGTTTAGCGATCGTGCATCAAGAGGTGGATATCTTTAATGGAACCTTGATGGATAATCTCGTTTATGGAAACCCTAACGCAACTGTAGCCCATGTCCAAGAAGCCTGTGCGATCGCTAGTGTGGATGAGTTTTTGCATCTCTTTCCATTGGGCTATAACACAATCGTGGGAGAGCGTGGGGTGCGCCTCTCTGGTGGTCAGCGTCAACGATTAGGGATCGCTAGAGCTTTGCTAGTCAATCCCGACATTCTCGTATTTGATGAGGCAACTTCTAGCCTTGACTACGAATCAGAGCGATCGATCCAACTTGCCATGCGCCGCATTCAGGGAACGCGCACCACGATCGTAATCGCTCACCGTCTTAGTACTGTGCGTGAAGCCGATAAAATTGTAGTTTTAGATAAAGGTCAAGTCGTGGAAATCGGTTCCCATCAAGAACTACTTTCTCAAGGTGGTATTTATCACCGCTTACATTCACTGCAAGAAACAGGAGAATTGCTATAAATTAAATGTTATCATAAATATTATCTAAAATTAAGTCCTAACATTTGCCGATATGCCTCTAAGTTGGAATGAGATTAAGCAAAAGGCGATCGCCTTTTCTAAGGAATGGGAAAATGAGACTTCAGAGAAGTCGGAGTCTCAATCTTTCTGGAATGACTTTTTTAATGTATTTGGCATTTCACGGCGGCGGGTGGGGAGTTTTGAGCTACCAATTAAAAAGGCGGATAACAAACAGGGATTTATCGATCTGCTGTGGAAAGGGACGATTTTGGTGGAGCATAAATCTAGAGGTAAGGACTTAGACAAGGCTACACAACAGGCTAAGGAATATTTTCCGAATTTAAAAGAGCATGAGTTACCGAAATATATTTTAGTGTCGGATTTTCAGAAGTTCAGGCTCTATGATCTAGATACAGATGAGACTACAGAGTTTGAGCTAAAGGATTTTGTCAGTCATGTGCATCTATTCGGCTTTATGACGGGATATGAGAAACGGGTTTATAAGGATGAAGATCCTGTCAATATTAAAGCTGCCGAATTGATGGGGGAATTGCATGATCGTCTTAAGGATGTGGGCTATACGGGGCATGATTTAGAGGTGTATCTGGTGCGGCTGTTATTTTGTATGTTTGCCGATGATACGGGGATTTTTAATAAGGGAATTTTTTGGGAATACATCGATCGCCATACCAAAGCAGACGGGAGCGATTTGGCGATGCACATTGCTTCGATTTTCCAGGTGTTGAATACTCCACCTGATCGGCGATTAAAAAATTTAGATGAGAATTTGACACAGTTTCCCTATGTGAATGGGAAGTTATTTGAGGAAACTGTGCAACTGGCGGCGTTTGATAGTGGGATGCGTGAAATATTATTAAAAGCCTGTGCGTTTGATTGGGGTAAGATTTCGCCTGCAATTTTTGGATCAATGTTTCAGGCGGTGATGAATCAGACGGAACGGCGGAATTTGGGGGCGCATTATACTTCTGAGAAGAATATCCAAAAATTAATTAAGCCGCTTTTTTTGGATGATTTGTATTTAGAATTTGAGAAAGCGAAGGGCAGTAAGGGCAAATTAGAGGATTTACATCAAAAGATTGCCAATTTGCGCTTTCTTGATCCTGCCTGTGGTTGCGGTAATTTTTTGATTATCACTTATCGGGAGTTGCGTGATTTAGAGATTTTGATTCTGTTGGAGTTGAATAAGAAGGGGCAGTTGGTGACGGATGTTAGTTCAATTATTCAAGTCGATGTAGATCAGTTTGCGGGAATTGAATATGATGAATTTGCGGTGCGGGTTGCTGAGGTGGCAATGTGGTTGATCGACCATCAGATGAATTTAAAAGTGAGTAATGAGTTTGGGCAGTATTTTGTGCGGTTGCCCCTTGAAAAAGCAGCTAAAATCACACATGGTAATTCATTAAGAATTGATTGGCAGTCAGTTATTCCAAAAGAGAAGTTACATTTTATTTTAGGGAATCCTCCATTTGTTGGTAAGCAAGAGAAGAGTAAAGAGCAGAAAGCCGATCTACAGAGTATCTTTGCAGAAGTTAAGGGTGCAGGTGTATTAGATTATGTAGCGGCCTGGTATCTTAAAGCTGCCCAATTCATCCAAAAAACTAATATTTACTGTGCTTTTGTAAGTACCAACTCCATTGCCCAAGGGGAACAAGTTGGAATTCTTTGGCAAGAACTTTATAACACTTACAAGATCAAAATTCATTTTGCTCATCGGACTTTTCGGTGGAGTAATGAGGCAAAAAGCAATGCTGCTGTGCATTGTGTGATTATTGGGTTTGGTTTACAGGCTGTTGAAAACAAAAGAATTTTTGACTATGTAGATATTAAAGGTGAACCAACAGAGAAAAAAGTTAGAAATATCAATTCTTATTTAGTAGAAGGAAATGATTTAGTCATCCTAAAAAAGACTAAACCGATTTGTGATATTCCTGAAATGCTTTATGGCAATAAAATTGTTGATGGAGGATTTTATCTTTTTAATGACGATGAGAAACAAGACTTTATCGCTCAAGAACCAGAATCGGTTAAATTTTTCCGTCCTATTTTGAGTGGTGAAGAATTTTTGAATGGTAAAAATAGATGGGTTCTCTATTTGCGAGATATACCGCCAAGCGAAATCAAGAAGCTACCCAAGATCCTTGAAAGACTTGAATCTGTTAAAAAGTATCGCCTCGAAAGTCCAAAATCTCAAACCCGTGACATGGCGAATCTGCCTACTCTTTTTGCTGAGCCAAGGCAACCTAACAGCGACTTCTTGCTGGTTCCTCGAACCTCTTCTGAAACAAGAAAATATATTCCATTTAGCTTTTATTCAAAGGATTTTATTGTAAATGATAGTTGTATTGCTTTACCTAACGCGACTATCTATCATTTTGGTATTCTCACCTCTGAAATGCACATGACTTGGGTGAGATATGTATGTGGAAGATTAGAAAGTCGTTTTCGTTATTCTAATACAATCGTTTACAACAATTATCCATTCCCTGAAACCGCAAATGACAAACAAAAGCAAAAAGTCGAAACCGCTGCGCAAGCAGTATTGGACATAAGGGCAAAATATCCCGATACCAGTCTCGCCGATCTTTACAATCCTCTCACCATGCCGCCCGACTTGGTAAAGGCACATCAAGCCCTAGATAAAGCCGTAGACCTTTGCTATCGTCCCCAACCCTTCGTTAGCGAACTTAACCGTATCGAGTATTTATTTAGTCTCTATGAAGCCCTAAGTGCGCCATTGCTCAAAGTTGAGAAGAAAAAACGGGTTAAGAAGAATGAATGAAACGTAGGGGCAATTCATAGGTTATTTATTTTTTATTCCTTATTTGCCATCAAAAATAGATTGAATAAAATCGCCGATTACCTCCCAAGCATGGAAATTTTTTACAAGATCGATGCCAAGGATACTTTTGAGAATGTATAACAAAATTAAAAACGCAATAATTCTGACCATCAGCAAGCCAAGCATCGCAATCGTTCTAGGCTTATCTTGAGGTTTACTTAAAGAATACCCCTGTACCGCTTTCACTCCCAAATCGCTAGCAAACTTCAAAGAATATTTATTGTCAATACCTTTAAGAACACATTGCTTCTGAAAAATTTTACTGATGTTGGCGATCGCCTTAACCATCTGTTTTTGGACTGGCGGTAAAGATGGACTGGCAAAACTGCGATCGAGCTTAATGATGTTAAATGGAAGATTCTGTAGTTGAAATAAGGAAAAGTGTTTTCCTGTGAAGTTATCAATTATAATATTGCAGCCAATCTTTTGTAACTCTTCAATCAAAGCGATCGCTTGTATTTGATTCTGCTCTAGACTAATTTCTTCTATTTCAAAACTAAGGCGATTTGCGGCAACCTTATATTGAGTGAGCCATCTATGGAGTTGATCGGGAAAATCGAGATCAGGGAAGATATCATTAGATAAATTAATCGAAATCTTGACCTTAATATTTTTTGACAGTACTTCGATGGATTTTTTAACAACGATCCTATCGAGTTGACATAATAATTGGGTGTCTTTCAGCGCCGTTAAGAGTTCTTCGGGTTGTCGAAGATTACCATCCTTATCGCGCCAACGTACAAGAACTTCATTATGTAAAACGCTACCCGTTAACAACTCATAAACGGGTTGAAACCATAATTCAAATTTATCTGCTTCTAAACGAATCTCTGGAAACTCCTCTAGTTCAAAATCTATATGTGCAGTAGTTTTTGGATTAAATTCGGTTTCCATGAGAGACTATTTGAGCTTGACTTCTGATGAGCGATGGAGCGGTAAATGGGTAGTAATAGAAGTGCCATCGGGATTAAATAGATCGCAGGAAATTGGCAACCGACTGATATTTTTATTACTGCCAATCACCACGATCGCCGAGCCTTTTTGTAACTTTTGCTGTGGGTCAGGATTAATCTCAAATTTTTGATCATGGCTGACCGCAATCACATTGACACCATAATAGGCTCGCAATTTTAAGTCTAAAATCGTTTTGCCATCAAACTCTTCAGGAACCATCACTTCGACAATACTATTGTCGGGATCTAGCTCAAAGCGTTCCAAAATACCGCGCTGAGTTAGCGATCGCGCTAAAGCACAACCCATTTCCGCTTCAGGATAAACGACTAGATCTGCGCCCACCTTTTTGAGCAATGTCCCATGTACTTCCGATGAAGCCTTGGCGACAACGTGATTCACGCCTGCTTCTTTGACATTTAAGGTCGTAACGATGCTCTCTTCTAAGAAATTGCCGATCGCCACAATCACCGTATCAATTTCTAAAATTCCTGATTCTTTCAAGGCGAGAGGATTGGTCGAATCTAGTTGAATGCAATGGGCTGCTAGGTTCTCAGCACGAACTTGACTAACGCGCTCTTCATTATTATCGGCGGCTAATACTTCATGACCAAGGCGATCGAGTGTCGAACATACGGCTCGTCCAAAACGCCCCAAGCCAATTACCGCAAATTGTCTGTTTTCAGGGCGGAGGCTACGAAAAAAGCTTAAAGAAGATATATCCATGATTTTTTACTTTAAATTAATTGTAATAGAACTTACACAAAAGGAAGCATCGTAAGGGCAATTCATGAATTGCCCTTACGATGAAATTCAGGTTTCAATCTATGTAAATCTAATTTCATAAAAACCTATCCAACCAACATTGATTCTTGAGGGTATTTAATTAAGCTAGTTTTAGTATCTGTAAAGATCGCCGCCATTAGCAGTAATACGCCCACTCGACCGATATACATCGTGGCAATAATTATCAACCGCCCTGCCCAAGACAGTGAAGAGGTAATTCCCGTCGATAAACCAACTGTACCAAAAGCCGAAGTGGCCTCGAACAAAATACTAATAAAGTTGAGATTGCGATCGGTCAGGGACAATAATCCAGTGGAACAGATGACCGTAAATAATGAACCAACCGCCACACCGATCGCTTTTAAAATCAACCCATTTGGCACTTGTAATTTATATAAATTCACCTGATCTCGACCCTGCAAAGCTGCACCTGTGCAACTAGCCAAAATCCTTGCCGTTGTCGTTTTAATGCCGCCGCCCGTACTACCAGGACTAGCACCAATAAACATCAATGCGATCGTGATAAAAATACTTGTCGTTGTCATTTTGCCATTGTCAATCGTGTTAAAACCTGCGGTGCGCGTCGTAACCGACTGAAACCAAGCACCAATAAATTGATCGAAGATCGGTAGATTGCCTAAAGTTTCACTATTGCTAAATTCTGTAAACCAGAAAAATATTGTGCCAAATAAGAGTAAAGCTATCGTAGTGCTGGTTGCCACGCAAAATGTCAGGCTGAAAGATATATAGTCACGGTTACGCGAAAATTTTGTGCGTAGCCATAGGTATCCTTCCAAAATTACCTGATAGCCAATACCACCAAAGATAATCAGCAACCCGATAATGATGCTCACCATCGGATTATTCACATAGCCCATCAGGTTATCCGAAAACAGACTAAATCCTGCATTATTAAAGGCATTCACACTGTGAAAAATTGCTTGCCAAACGCTTTCTGGAAAACTCATCCTCTGATTAAAGATGGGGATCAACGCAAATACTCCCGTCAGTTCAAACAGCAACGTCACGGCGATGATCGACTGCACCAATTGCAATCCGCCGCGTATCCCTGGGGTATCTAGAGATTGTTGCAGGGTAATTTTGTCGCGCAAGCTAAATTTGCGCCCAATCAGTAACAGTAAAATGGTGGTGGCTGTCATATAACCCAAGCCCCCAATCTGTACCAACAGCGTTAAAAATAGCTGTCCCCAAAAGGAATAAAATTTACCGACATCCACCACAGATAGCCCTGTGACGCATACTGCCGATGTTGATGAAAACAAAGCCGTGATGGGGTCACTCCATGCACCATTGCTAGAAGATATCGGCAACATTAACAAAAATGCGCCGATGGTGATGACCGTAAAAAAACCGAGACAAATTGTTCTAGCAGGATTCACATTAATCTTCGCAAGCTACAAAGTTAATCTTATGGGAAAAAGGCAAATGCGCGAAAATGCCAATTACTAATTTGACATGATAGTATAGGATTTAGTACTACTAGGTAAGTAGCAGAGAATAAGCATAAAAATATCTACGTTCAAGCATTTGCGTTGAGATATTTGTGTTTTTCCTGTAGTACGCAAGCTCCGAAGAAATGCATTCAATTGTTACCTATTGCATATGTAGCCTGTAAATATTGGCTTTGTATGTTACGAGTATCATTGATGTGTATAGCACCAAGGGCATCGCAACTGTGATGCTTGTTTGCCATGCGTAAGCTTGGTGTGATCAGACTTGGTGCGATCGGTTACAGATAAAAGCACTTAAGGAAGTGGGCAGTCGTCCCACTTTTTTGTTTTTTAAGCTTGACTGCAAAACTCTTACCTAAATCCCTGAATAAAAGACCAAATAAAAGTCAAAATTCTAAGCTCTAACTATAAAATCTATGAGTCACCCTCTAATTCCGCAAATTTTTCAAGTTGCTGAAGAAGTTGCCTCTCCCCTTGGGTTAGAGGTTGTCAATGTTGTGTTAAATACCAATAAAAGTCCTGTGGTATTGCGAGTCGATATTCGTAATCCAGACCAAAATACAGGGCTGGACGACTGCGAACGGATGAGTCGATCGCTAGAGCCAATCCTTGACGAGATGGATCTAATTCCCGATGCTTATCAGTTAGAAATTTCTAGCCCAGGAGTTGAACGTCAACTGCAAGACGATCGCGATTTTATCGCTTTTAAAGGATTTATGGTGACGGTGACGACAGCGATCGCTGATGAAGGTAAACCTAAAAGTTGGAGTGGGCATCTGATCTCACGCAACGAAACCCACGTCAGTATCAGCGTCAAAGGTCGAGTTGTTAATATTCCCCGCGATCAGTGCGATCGGGTTGAGTTATCACAAATGGAATAAGTAAAGGCTTTGTTAATAGCATCACAAATAGCGAGAAATAGCGAGAAAAAATTATGTCATTGTTGAGTTTACCTGGATTGGGGCAGATGGTAGAAGTGATTAGTAAGGAGCGTAACCTCCCAAAACACGCAGTCCAAAATGCGCTGCGTGAGGCTCTCTTAAAGGGCTATGAGCGCTTCCGTAAGACCTATCGCTCTGATGGAATTAATTTTGAAGAAGAGCATTTTAATAATTTTGATGTGGAACTGGATCTCGAAAATGAAGGATTTCGGGTTTTAGCGACAAAAACCATCGTCGATGAAGTCAGTGAAGCCGATCATGAAATTGGACTAACTGAAGTTCGTGAAGTTGCCCCTGAAGCTCAAGCAGGCGGAACCGTTGTGGTTGATGTCACGCCAGAACAAAATGACTTTGGACGGATGGCGGCGATCCAAACTAAGCAAGTCCTTGCTCAAAAACTCCGCGACCAACAACGAAAAATCATTCAAGAAGAGTTTCAAGAAATCGAAGGTACGGTTCTGCAAGCACGGGTACTTCGCTTTGAAACAACTTCTGTCATCGTCTCTGTCAGTAGTGGATTTGGACAACCTGAAGTAGAAGCCGAACTACCCAAGCGCGAACAATTGGCTGGTGAAAGACCCTACCGTCCGAGCATGACTTTAAAGGTTTATCTCAAGAAGGTATTTGAGGGTTCACGTCGAGGACCACAATTATTGGTTTCCCGCGCTGATGCGGGGCTAGTAGTATATCTATTTGCCAATGAAGTCCCTGAAATTGAAGAAGAAATTGTCCGTATTGTGGCTGTGGCAAGAGAAGCAAATCCGCCATCGCCTGCGGTGGGACCACGCACCAAAATTGCTGTCGATACCCTAGAGCGCGATGTTGATCCTGTCGGTGCTTGTATTGGATCGCGTGGGTCGCGAATTCAGGCGGTTGTGTCGGAATTGCGTGGTGAAAAGATTGATGTGATCCGATGGTCTCCAGATCCTTCGACCTATATTGCCAATTCTTTAAGCCCAGCCAGAATTCAAGATGTACGTTTGATTAATGCCGATGAAAGGATTGCCCATGTGCTTGTACCTGAGGATCAACTCAGTTTGGCGATCGGCAAAGAGGGGCAGAATGTGCGTTTGGCGGCGAGGTTGACTGGTTGGAAAATCGACATCAAGAATTCGGCGAAGTACAACTACGAAGAGGAAGATCGCAAGATGCAAGCAAGTTTTCCTACCGTTAAGGAAACACTGGAACCAGATGAAGAGGACTACGAAGAATAAAAATGTAGCGGCGCTTTGCGCCGCTACATTTTTATCAAATTTGAAAATGAGGAATAGATTAGGTTGCCTCTAAAGTTGCATCGTCGTTGTGTTAGCTGCCAATGTATCGCCCTCCGCGATAACTTTTGGCGCGTGGTACGAGTACCGATCGCTCCTCCTGATAATTCTCAGAATGAAACTCCGCCCAAAAGTTTTCGCATTCAAATTGATGATGGTATGGGGCGATCGGCATATATCTGTAAAAAATTGGAGTGTTTGCAGATCGCTCACAAGAAAAATCGTCTAGGGCGATCGCTACGCACTCCGATTTCACCAGAAATTTTTGATATTCTCAAATCACGAATTTAAAACTGAGGGTAATAGTACCGCGCAGAGCGCGGTACTATTACCCTCAACTCACGCCTTTAGAGATTTAGCCAATAGTAAAATTAATTAAATTTATGAGCAAACAAACAATTCTCGTTACGGGTGGAGCAGGTTATATCGGTTCCCATGCAGTCAAGGCGCTGCAACAGGGCGGTTATGAAGTTTTGATTTTGGACAATCTGGTATATGGTCACAAAGATATTGCCGAAACCTTGGGCGCAGAATTAATTATTGGTGATACCAACGATCGCGCTTTATTAGATAAATTATTTAGCGATCGTGCTTCCCAAAATCGCCCGATTAGCGCAGTTATGCATTTTGCCGCCTATGCCTATGTCGGCGAATCGGTGACACAGCCAGACAAGTACTATCGCAATAATGTCGTTGGGACGTTATCGCTGCTCGAAGCAATGGTTGCGGCAAATATCAAAACCTTTGTCTTTTCTTCTACCTGTGCCACTTACGGTGTCCCACAGCAAACTCCAATTACGGAAGATCATCCCCAAGCACCGATCAATCCCTATGGCGCAACAAAGTTGATGGTCGAGCGGATTCTGCAAGATTTTGATGTCGCCTATGGCTTGAAGTCGGTGATTTTTCGATATTTTAATGCCGCAGGAGCCGATCCCGATGGTGCGATCGGTGAGGATCATAATCCTGAAACCCACTTGATCCCCTTAGTTTTACAAACGGCTTTAGGTAAACGTGAGGCGATTTCGGTGTTTGGTTCCGATTACCCCACCCCAGATGGAACTTGCATTCGTGACTATATCCATGTGACTGATCTTGCCGATGCCCATGTGTTGGGTTTGCAGTATTTACTTGATGGCAACAAGAGTGAGATTTTTAATCTTGGCAATGGTAATGGATTTTCAGTCAAAGAAGTTATTGATGCTGCTAAGGAAATTACGGGTAAGCCGATTAAGGTGGTCATGGGCGATCGCCGTGTGGGTGATCCACCTGCCCTCGTTGGTAGTGCGGATAAAGCGAGAAAGATTTTGAATTGGCAGCCCAAATATGCGGATATCAATCTCATCTTGCAACACGCATGGCAATGGCATCAAAAACGTCATGGCTAATCAGTGATGATAGGCAATCCCCGATTTTACAATAACCCGCTAATTTAATTTTAATTGATATATTTAGCTATATAAATTCTCTAGAAATCCCATTAGTTTAATCTGTGGAGTCTTAGTGGTGCAGAAAAGTCTGGAAACCCGCATTATGTCGTAGTCTTAACCTAAGACATATTTTAACAGCTTTTACTCAAAGCCTTGTAAATAGGCTATTTCAATCGATCAATTTACCTGAATAAAATATTAAATAAGACCTCAAAAAGTTTTCTGCACCACTAAGCAGCAGAACAAGTTTTAAATGCTGACAGATACCGAACAATTTCGTATACTTGTTCGTGAAGTTGTTATTGAAGTGTTGGAAGAATATATCGATTTAGATGAAGGTAAAAGGCTAAAAACATCTGTCGTAGAGCGTTTATTATGTCAACAGCAACAGGCAACACGATCGCCCCTCTAAAAAAGTCAAACAGCGATCGCCCATCCACAAAAAACAAACAGTGATCGCAGTCTCTTAGAATCAACTTTCATCAATTAATCTTTCGTATTCGTCATGTAACCCGATCCAAAACCAGTAATAATCATCTCCATCTTTTATGGCTAAATCTCGATATTCTCTATTGATGCGAATAGACCATAGATTTTGATTAACTTTTTTAAAGTGTAGAGATGGATAGAAGCGATCGCTTATCCAGATTTGATAGGTCTTTTTGGCTTGTGTTTTGATGGCTGGTGGCAAAGCTGCGTAAGCTTCCCAAAAATCAGGAGTTGTTAATGACTTTATCCAGTTTCTTTACGCGATTGGCGGCGATATGGGCTTTTGCTCGTTGAATGACTTTATTTAGTTTACCTTGCTCAGAGTCTTGCTTTATTTGCCTGTCCCAGTCATCTTCTGAGCGTTTTTGTAGCCATGATAATAATGCTGATGTTTCGTCATCAGACGATCTAGTGATCGCTGTTTTAATCTCTACTAGAGTGTTCATAAGAGAATTAAGTTGTGAGTACAAGTATGTTTAGTTTTTTAAATCTTAACATAAGGAAAAAGATCGTCCCTCAACACCTCAATATCACGATCGCCACTTCAAAAATCAAACAGCGATCGCGCATTGTTTAAGCTATTTGGGCAACTGTGGCTAATTTAATAAGTCCTTTAGTTGTTAAATCTTCATCGATCGCATACCAATGAATCCCGTAACCTGATGGCGAAATACGATACATTTTACGTTCAATATCCGTTGCTTGAGCGAGTTTTTTAGAAGCTTGAGCAATTGGAATTTCATAGGTTTCTTCATTAACCGATAGAATTATCCACTCGCCATTAAAATCTATATTCGATACGTTGAATTGCTTATCCATTTTGTTGACTCCTGAATGTTTGCCATTCATCTACTATTTCATCAAAGTTTTGTAAGATTATTTTCTTGACTTCCCTTGTATCTCGTGATGACATTCCATAGGAGTATGCTTCACGAATTTCATATAGATCAATGTCTAGCCAATATTTACATTCGCTGTCTCCTTTCTGAACGTGAATGTGTATTGGCTCATTTCCTTCATCGGAATAAAAGAAAAATCGCCAACCTTTTAAATACAGAACTGTTGGCATTTAACTTGATCTCATCATATTTGTTAAATTAGCATATTTTTAAAACTTGTAAGGTGTCACGATCGCCTCTCACCAAAAAATCAACCAGCGATCGCCCTATCAACCTCAACATCACGATCTCCTTTCCACAAAAATAAACAGCGATCGCCCTCTCAACACCTCAACATCACGATCGCCACAAAAATCTAACACCGATCGCCTCATCAACACCTCAACATCACGATCGGCTCTCCACAAAAAACAAACAGCGATCGCCCCTCTCACCACCCAAATCACGATCGCCTCTACCTCGAAATCAAACAGCGATCGACCATCAACACCCAAAAGAGTGATCGCCACTTATGGAACCTGTACCTTAAATCGTTTGACTTCATTTTTTGGGACGTTGTTTTGTTTTGCATATTTAGCAGCATCACTATTAGTCATAGTTGTTTGCAAAATATTTTGCTTTCGCAAAAAAGTAGTTTCCTCAGTATAAATTAGCAACTCTTTTGTATTAAGAGCTTGGTAGATTTCCTTTGGTGAAATTTCTCGATTGTCTATACCTAGCACAACAATCCGTTTTTGGCGCGGCGACAAATTGAATGACTGAAACAGTGACAACCATTCTTGCTGTTTAGGACTAAAAATCGATTCATGAGAAAAAGTCACACTAAACCATAGACCATTAGAGTAAAGTATTGGTTTTTTTAATTCTCTCTGATTCATCAAATCAAACATTCTTTGCATCCCCTCCCCTAACTCTCGTACATACCTGTTTTCACGTAACACTCTCGTAATAGATGCATTGCGTGACTCATGGGCATTCTCTAATTTTTCTAAACTTTTGATAGTTAAGGTGGATAACAATGCTCCCGGACTTTTTATTTGAAGAGAGTTACTAAATACAAAAATGTCAATACCGTTTTGAATACTATAGTCTCGATGAGCAATCGCATTGATCAATGCTTCTCGACAAGCTAACTCAGGATAAATATATTTTTGCTCAAACTTAGCATCAATTCCAAATTCTGTTTTATAGGCTAAATAAGGGCGAAGCTGCTCCCAAGAACGCTCAAGCAGTTCAAAAATATTGCCAGAAGTCGTTTCATCGGAAATTACATTGTAATTTTCCCCCGACTTTAATTCGTTACCCAAAACCTGGAGTATCCTTACCTGTGATCGCGGATGCCAACGTTGAATATCTTGAGCAAATAAGAGTAAAGCCGACATTCGTAAGCGTAACCCGTTTAACCCATATTCTGCTAATCCAATTTGCTGTAAATATCTCTCAACACTTAAACCTTTTATATAACTATCAGCAATTGCTCTTAACAAAGATAAATCTAAATCATTTACAGTTGCCCCATCTACAAACTGACGATCATATTGACGCGATTTTACTTCTTGCCGTTCAAATTTAATTTGTTCAAATTTTACTGGTTCAGTACTTTTATCCTTACGTCTTACACAGCGCCCATCAGGAAGTTGATATATTTCCATTGAGCCTTTGTCAACAGAGAAGAAAAGGACGATTTTATTATCTAATTCAACTCTCTGAGCCGCTCGTAGAGGTAGCGTATCATTTGCAAATATGTGTGTTTTATGGGCAGCCAACATATTTTTAATTTCTATCTCCCCATGCAGCACTCCTGTGACTTCTCCATCATCTTCCACCCCAATCAGTAAATCTCCCCCATCCGCATTAGCAAAAGCAACTAGAGCTTCTCCGATATAACGACAGAGTTCTTTGACGTTCCCTGGCTTTGGCTTTACATTCTTTGGATTCCAATCAAAAGCACTTTTAAATTCTCTGAAATGGCTTTCGCCAAGAGAAATAGTATTTTTAATACGTTCCTGCAACATTAAAGAATCTATCATTGAATTAAAGCTCCTCAATAACAATCATCTGTCATCACAATCAGCCCTGCCATCGTTCCCGCTTGCCTATATTTTTTCTTAGGTATTTCATCACTTGCGATCGCACCACGAGATGATTTTTCAATTCTGCATAATGCAGAACCTCAATTTTGAGAGCATCTGGCATTTTTGCAAAGATTTTCAGCACCTCATCATTTAAGGAAATATTGGTGCTAGATTCTTGATTTTTGGTAATAGTTTGTTACATTGACTGTCACTCTGGCGCGATCACAGATAGAAACATCGACTATTATACAACATAAATTTCTGGATAAAACCGATACGAATCGCGTTAACTTAGCCATGTATCCTTACGGTTCGCTGATTTTTGAAATAGGTCAAAACATTTGACGGGACAATAAGGATCTCAGGCTTTATGAACTTTTTTTACGAAGTTATTGATTTTCACCTTCTTGTATGCATTACAAATAAATTAAAGCAATAATGACCTTTATTAGTATTAATTATCAATAGTAATGCCAAAAAGTGCAAATTAATGAATGTCATTTGCATTAAGAAAATCAGCGAACGGTAAGT
This sequence comes from Pseudanabaena sp. ELA645, assembly GCA_037129985.1. GTDB lineage: Bacteria > Cyanobacteriota > Cyanobacteriia > Pseudanabaenales > Pseudanabaenaceae > Pseudanabaena. Next base: position 55,815 of record JBAXTW010000010.1, read on the forward strand.
GTATCATTTAATCTGTAATAGATCCGCAAAAAATCCGCCCCATCGCTATGAGCAATCAAACCTCAAAAATCACCTATACTTTTACCGATGAAGCTCCAGCCCTAGCCACCTACTCCCTACTGCCCATAGTCCAAGCATTTACGAGAGCCGCCGACATCAAGGTTGAACTCAAAGATATTTCTCTGGCTGGGCGGATTATTGCGAATTTCCCTGAGTACTTAACCGAATCACAGCGTCAACCCGATGCCCTCTCCGAACTGGGCGACTTGGCGAAATCTCCTAGCGCCTACATCATCAAGCTCCCGAATATTAGCGCCTCTCTGCCACAGTTAATTGCAACGATCGCAGAGTTACAAGCCAAGGGTTACAACATCCCCAACTATCCTGCCGATCCGCAAACTGAGGAAGAGAAAGCGATTAAGGCGAAATATTCTAAGGTGTTGGGCAGTGCGGTTAATCCAGTATTGCGTGAAGGCAATAGCGATCGCCGTGTCGCCGCCGCCGTTAAAGAATTTGCTCAAAAGCATCCTCATTCCGTTGGCGCATGGTCAAAGGATTCTAAAACCCATGTTGCCCACATGACTGAAGGCGATTTCTATGGAAGCGAGAAATCGGTGGTAATTCCCAAGGCGGGTGTAGTCAAGATTGAATTAACCACAGCCGATAGTTCCACTCAAATTCTCAAGGAAAAAACTACTGTATTGGAAGGCGAAGTCATTGATGCTTCAGTGCTTAGTGTCAAGGCTTTACGGGCTTTTTATGCTCAGGAAATTGCTAAGGCAAAGGCAGAGGATATTTTGCTATCTCTCCATGTCAAGGCAACGATGATGAAGATCTCTGACCCGATTCTATTTGGTCATGCGGTGACGGTCTATTATCAAGATGTATTTGAGAAGTATGCTGACACCTTCAAGCAATTGGGAATCAACCCTAATAATGGTTTGGGGGATGTTTACGCCAAGATTGAATCTTTACCCGCTGAGCAGAAAGATGCGATCGCCGCAGATTTGGAAGCAGTTTATGAAAAGCAACCACGTCTGGCGATGGTCAACTCCGATAAGGGGATTACCAATCTGCATGTTCCTAGCGATGTGATTATTGACGCATCGATGGCGGCGACAATTCGCACCTCTGGCAAGATGTGGGGCGCTGATGGTAAGGCTTACGACACCAAGGCGATGATTCCCGATCGCTGTTATGCCACTATTTATCAAGCCTGTATCGAATTTTGTCAGGAAAATGGAGCCTTTGATGTCACCACGATGGGCAATGTCGCCAATGTCGGCTTGATGGCTCAGAAGGCTGAAGAATATGGTTCCCATGATAAGACTTTTGAAATCCCTGCGGATGGCGTGGTGCGCGTTAGTGATGAAACAGGAACTGTCCTGATCGAGCATAATGTTGCTAAGGGTGACATCTGGCGGATGTGTCAAACTAAGGATTTACCAATCCAAGATTGGGTGAAACTTGCGGTCAATCGGGCTAGAGCGACGGGAAATCCGACGATTTTTTGGCTAGATGAAGATCGCGCTCATGATGCGAACCTGATTACTAAGGTCAAAACCTATTTGCAAGACCATGACACCACAGGGCTAGATATTCAGATCATGTCACCTGTGGCGGCGATGAAATTTACCTGCGAACAGATTAAAGTGGGTAAAAACGTGATTTCCGTAACTGGCAATGTATTGCGGGATTATCTTACGGATTTATTCCCAATTCTTGAACTCGGTACTAGTGCCAAAATGCTCTCGATTGTGCCATTGCTAGCGGGTGGTGGACTATTTGAAACGGGTGCGGGTGGTTCGGCTCCTAAACACGTTCAGCAGTTTCTTGAGGAAGGACATTTACGTTGGGATTCCCTCGGTGAATTTCTTGCGATCGCCGTTACACTAGAAGACCTCGGACGTAAGACCAACAACGAGAACGCAAAGATCTTGGCGATCGCTCTAGACCAAGCCAACAGCCTCTATCTGAATAACGATAAATCGCCTTCTCGCAAGATTGGCGGTATTGATAATCGCGGTAGTCATTTCTATATCGCGCTTTATTGGGCGCAGGCTCTGGCGGAACAGAGTCAGAATCTAGAGCTAAAGTCAAAATTTGCGGAGTTGGCGCAGATTTTGAAGGACAAAGAAAGTCAAATTCTTTTGGAATTGAGTGCTGCTCAAGGTCAATCCCTAGATATCGGCGGCTATTATTTCGCTGATCCTGATAAAGCTAGCCAAGCGATGCGTCCTAGCCAAACTCTCAATGCGGCAATTAGTTCGCTCAACTAGCCTCAAACAACTCAAGTTAGAATTACGAATGAGGGGAATTACGAATTACGAATGAGGAAATTTTAATTCGTAATTCGTAATTAAAAAAACACTCTCTCGAATGGTTGTTTACGATAACGGCGATAAACATCAAATTCACTGTCTAATGTGGCGATCGCTGCGATATCTAGTCTTTCAGAGATCGCAATTAGTGACAAATCGGTAAAGTCTGCGGGTAGATCTTGATAGGTGGTGTTAAGTTCTTGGATTCTTTGATAGTCTGATGGCTGCAAGTGTTCACATAGAATGGCTTGCTTGAATAAAACAGATAGAAACTCGTTTTGAACTTTGATATTTGGTGCGAGTAGCCATAGAACCTCTGTAACACAGGCGACTGTGGTAATGGGTTGGCTGGTGCAGGTACTGAAAAATTTAATCGCTTGTTGGTGGTGTTTGTCTTTGCGATCGTAAAAAGCAACGATTATTCCAGTGTCAACTCTCTGATAAATCTCCTGATCCTTCTAAAAAGTGTTTAGGATAGCCACCCATACGCTCTAATACTGTTTTAGTTGAGGCTGGGAGAGTAGGAATATTTTTCTGAAGTGATGAGATAAATTGCAATACAAGAGGTATTTGCTGCTCATCAAGCTGATTGATTACTTCTATCAGTTGGCTCTGATTATTAGGTGACATGGCTTTTGGGCTGAATGTTTAAGTATATTATAGCAAATTTATCAATTACGAATCATCAAACCAATATGTAGGAATGTAGGGGCATAGCATTCCCGCCACAATCTATCAATTTCTAAACTGTTTTAATTCGGGAATGCTCTGCCCTAAACCCCGCAACGCAGGGACAATTTATCGGTGAAGGCGAAGAGGGTTCAGCATTTGCGTTTTGAGATTGTATCGGAGAATAAAAAGATTGGCGCAAATGCTAAACCCCTACATTTTTTACATTTTCTGTAGAGAATATAGAGATTAAGATCCCCGACTTTTTTTGTGATTATCGCAATTTATCTACAGATCGCAAAGAAAAAGTCGGGGATCTGCGCTTATAGAGTTCCCTTTCGATCGCCTAATTATTCCCCTCCCCAAATCCGATTAAGGACAGTTTGTATCTTTTTCTCAAATCTCTCGATTAGTTCGCGGTTGGCGTTGACAAGGGTTTGCTCGGCTTCGATTTCAGCAACTATGGCTTTTGCGACTTCCAGAGAATATAGAGATTAAGATCCCCGACTTTTTTTGTGATTATCACAATTTATCTACGATCGCAAAGAAAAAGTCGGGGATCTGCGCTTATAGAGTTCCCTTTCGCTTGCCTAATTATTCCCCTCCCCAAATTCGATTAAGGACAGTTTGAATCTTTTTCTCGAATCTCTCGATTAGTTCACGGTTGGCGTTGACAAGGGCTTGCTCGGCTTCGATTTCAGCGACGATCGCTTTTTGAATTTCAATCGGTGGAACAGGAATAGAGAAGTCTCGCAATGTGGTTAAAGAAACTGTTTTTTGTGCGACTCCTGTTGCAGCAGAATCTGCTTGATTGAGAATAAATCTAGAACTAAGCAGATAGTACAAATAACGGGTGTTGATTTTTGCAGATGCTCGAATTAAGCCGATGTGTCTTTGAAAGCAAAATTTGATATCAGATTCAATCAAAACAGGGATACCGTAAGATCCTGTTACTGTATAGAGAATATCGTCTTTTTGTGGCTTTCGGTGTGGTTTTAAAGCTTCATAATATTCTTCGGGAACGAAAAATGTTTTTGAAAAATCAATTTGATTATTTTTGTTGATATTTGAGATTGTTATGAAAGGGATTCCGTTTTCTGCTTTTGGTGGTGGCATATGATCCCCGTCGCTGATGCTTTCGGTTACATCGGATAACTTCACTATTTCCCAATCAGGAGCGATCGCTATATGAGGTCGATAATTATCAATGACTGCACGAGCGCCGTTGATGACTTTTTGATATCCCTCGATTTCGGTGACTATTTCTTTTTGGATAGTGATCGGGGGAAGTGGGATTTTAATCTCCCCGACTGCCGATGGATTGGCGCGAGAAAGAGATCCGCCAACACCAGTAATTGTCTGCATAAAAGAAGTGTGAAAGTGATCCGAAACAAGTATATTTTGGAGAAATTCGGGAACGATTTCATCACTGGAAAAAATAATCCACTCTGTTGAAGCAATCTGTCGGCGGTTATTAGAGTTTTGAGGAACAACGCAAGCACGGCGAATATGAGGAATGATTCTTGATATTAATACATCATTAGGAAATACAACCTTTTTTTGAGAACCTACATCGCCACCTCGAATTATCTCAGGGCTTCCCGCATCATACGCAGGGATACTCCACAAATCAAAAATCTCATCAGGAGTATTACGAGGATCAATGGTTTTAACTTCTTCCTTAATGAAGTTTCCTACGGGTACAAGATTATAAATTAGACCTGTTGGGAAATAAAAGTAAAGTACAGAACGGGTTTTACTCTTTCTA
>JBAXTW010000100.1:0-17444 GCA_037129985.1 Pseudanabaena sp. ELA645
AGAAAGAGTAAAACCCGTTCTGTACTTTACTTTTATTTCCCAACAGGTCTATTGAAATCTCCAACATTCTCAATTACCTCTTTAAAGGTAAAAATATTTGCTGTCATCCCAAAGCAACTGTTTTTTAGAAAATACTCTTGATCGAAATCAATAATGCTTTCATATAGTTCTATAGCCGTAGGACGATGTGAATCTCTGAAGAAAATGTCAATTTTGCCTGCTACTAGTCCACAGTTAGGGACTTGCAGCAAATTTCTGACACCATTTTGAATCCAATTAGGATCGGGAATACAATCCGCGTCAGTAAAGGCAATAATTTGTCCTTTAGCTTTTTGCAAGCCTTTGTTTCGAGCCGCGTAAGAGCTTGGGAAACTTTCATAAAAAGTCTCTGCCTGATCAAAGTGGGATACTAATCTTTTAATATCTTGTGTTGCATCTGAACCATTATCCACAACGATAACTTCATATAAATCTTTAGGATAAGTCTGATTTTCTAGAGCTTCTAAGCAAATTTTCAGAGGTTCCGAATCATTATAAACTGGAATGATAACAGAAACAAATTTGCCAACATTAGAGGTAGTATTCTTCTTTATTTCAAGATTTTCAGCACCCATGTTTCTCTCTCACTGTATTTTAGTTCGCCTTGCGTTTTATTGACTCTCTCATGATTCTGAATAGGTTCGTTTTTTCTTCTGACTTTGTTTCCCAAGATAAATTTTCACCATGTAGTCTTCTCAAGGCGAATATTTCCGACATTTGATCTATGGAAACTTTAGATTCCCTAGCTCGCCATAGCCATTCTGTATCTTCACAGGATCGAAAATCGGGTCGAAAATAACCAACTTGTAGAAAAATGGCTTTTCTCATGACCATTGTTTGAACAAAAACGAATTTCTGTACTAGCGATGCAGATTCCTCGGAATCAAACCATAATGGAATCTCTTTACCAGCCTCAAAGAAGTTTTCAATTTTTGTAATCGTGATATCTACTTCTGGATGATCTAACATATAGTTTATCTGTGTTTCTAATTTATGTGACAACCACAGATCACCTGAATCCAGAAAGGCAATAAATTCTCCTTGAGCAGCATCAACGCCTGTATTTCTGGCAACAGATACTCCTTGATTTTCTTGATAAATATATTCCGCATCAGCATAGCTGCGAGCGATTTCACCACTGCGATCCGTCGAGCCATCATCAACAATAATTACTTGAATAAGGCGATAGGTCTGGGCAAATACACTATCGATCGCCGCCGCCAAAAACTTCTCACGATTATAAACGGGAATGATGACGCTGACTAAAGGCTGTTTTTTCACAGGGCTATATCATTCTAAAAAAGGGTATTATCTTAGTGGTTCAGAGAAGTCTGGAAACCCGCATTATCTCGTAGTCTTAACCTAAGACGTATTTTAACAGCCTTTATTACAAGTTTCAAGAGATTAATTTATCTGAATAAAATCTCAAATAAGACCTCAAAAAGTTTTCTGCACCACTAAGCTGACAAAGAATTGATTGAGATCTGTCATAGAAAGGTTATTGGTAATTGTCCACCCGTCTTTGATTAGGGCTTGTTTGACGGCTTCATGGAATAGATCTCTTGCGGACATACTTAAATAATTACAAATTGTGATGTATTTTGAGAGTCTAAATCGCTTGTAATTTGGGTGCTTATTTTCGGCGAGTACTAGATAACTTTAACGGGCGTGTCAGTTCGGTATAACGACCCCAGTCATCGGCTGCCAAAGCGTCGAACTCAGAGCCGACGGGGTTCTTTAGTCCGATGCACTGGGCTTGTTATGTGTTGTTGGGTATCATTTCTTGCAAAAAAGGTAATTTGGATTTTGCGAAACCAAATCATATCGATGTCCAGAAGCAATTTCACGAGTCAGTTGATTAACCCCCCAGCGGCTACCATCCGCAGAGTCATCGAAAAGAATGAATCCTCCGCGAACTAGAGATCGATCCGCATTATCAAAATCTCTCTTTGCAAATTCGTATGTATGATTTCCGTCAATATAACAGAAGCTGAATTTACCCCCCAAAGTCACAGAGCGATCAAATACATCGATAGCCTTTTCCTCCTCAAACCATCGGCGAAAAAATTCGTCTGATAAACACTCAATGGTATGGGGCAACCTATTGGCTGCAAATGTGTACATACTGCGAAGAAAAGTACTTTTTACATACTCTTGATAAACATCATGAGTGACATATGGTGAATCGCCCAGCAATGCTTCAAGTTGTTGTCCCACGAACTCCCATTTGTCACAAGTAAAAATTGAGGTTGACAAATTTCGTTTGTCTAGCAAATAAGATAAGACGACAGTGGATAGCCCACAAAACGAACCAATTTCCAACTATTGGATTGTCATGTGGCATATTGGCTATCGCATATTCCATAGCATCAATATTTCCCTTCCCTAACATTCCCGGCACGGCAATGCGAACCCATTCAAGAAATTCGCTGGTTTGTGTGATCTGGGAGTTTTTGTTGATTACTCCTGAGTCAATGCGATTTGCCAAAAAGCGTAATGTACTCGCAACAACGCCACGAACTCCTGATTGGTGCAGCTTGCTTTTAATTTTGGGTACTAGACTCATATTTATCATTTTTATCGTTTATCGATTTATTTAGTGAGCGGCAAACACATAACGGCATAGTTGAACGGCAGAATTTGTCTTTGGCTTTTACAAATAATCTCTATCTTAATCTTGGAGATTGCAGGATAAATACCTATGAATAATTGAACGCCTTGAGCAATAATTTCTGATTCTTCTTGATAGTTTTGAGTTAATTGAGCAACAATTTGAGCCGATGACAGTCCTCATTCAATCCCTGTCCAAATTTTCGCAGAGGTGCTAAGCAAACTATAATAATCACCTTTTTTGAGATTGACAATGATTACTTCACCGTCAATCAGTTCATGAACAACATTGGGGGTATTGATTTTAAATTTCATAGTTTTGCGATCGATTAACCTTACTTAGAGATTCACTGGTAAATAATTTGATTACAATAAAACGATTTGAGTGAAAGCACAACCCTTACCCAGATTTTTCTTGTAACCACTGATTTAATAAATATTTTCGCTCAGTCACCGAAGCAATATCTACATCACCCAATATTGATTTTTGGGTATTTTTATAATGGCGTTGCCATAGATCTCGAACCCGAATTAAATAGTAAAAATAAAGTTTTGGGTCAGTATAGTTCGGTTTCACTGGATACATTCTTGATATTTCATAATAAATTCGCTTATTTAAATTAATTAAGTAATATTTTCAGCTTTCTAACTACTGAGCGCAATAGTCTGACCAATGGCGAAAGACGAGAGCGAATAAAAGCAAAGCGATCGCTGCCGCCAAAAATTTCTCGCGATTATAAACGGGAATAATGACGCTGACTAGAGGCTGTTCTTGCACAGGGCTATATCATTCTAAAAAAGGGTATAAATAATTTTAGCGTTAAAAAGTATGCTATGGGAAAAAACCGCCTTGACAGCGATCGCAATAGTAGAAGCAGGATAATGGAAATTTCTAAACTCGCAAAGTTCTTTACAAAGCGTCCAGATCTATATAATCAGCATCGTGAAAAATATTCACAACTGGCTCCGTATTCATTGCTATCAATAAACCCACCTATTTTTTTTATTAGAAATGATTTGCATGAGAGATTAATATTTTCATCTTTAGAAATAGTTTTTGAATATCTAAAAGATCAGACGGCTTACTTTCTATGTAACTGGCTTTGGAATATGGAAGAACCTGAGCAAGCCCACGAACAAAAAGAAATTGAGAATCACCATATTCGCAAATACCCTCATCATAAATTTATTTACTTATGCAATACAGAAGGTCAGCGAGAAAACTTTGAACAAGAAGGATTGAACGCGATCTTTTTTAGTAATAATGCTCTTATTGATACAAAAATTTTCCAGCCTATAGATGCTATTCATAAACAGTTTGATGCTGTTTATGATGCGAAATTTTCTTCATTTAAGAGGCATTATTTAGCTAGAGAAATTGATAGTCTTGCTTTTGTTTATTACTACGATCCCGTAAATGATCAAGATTGCTTTGAAGAAATAAAATGCCTATTTCCCCACGCTCATTTTTTTAATGCTGAAATGTCCACCAGTTATAGGCTTTTAACACCAAGCGAAGTTAATCAATGCTTGAATGCCTGTAAAGTTGGCTTGTGCCTATCTAGTGTTGAAGGTGCTATGTATGCCAGTATTCAGTATTTATTGAGTGGGTTGCCAGTTGTCTCAACTAGGAGTAAAGGCGGTCGGGATGTATTTTTTGATGAAGAATATGCCTTAATTGTTGACGATAGTCCAGACGCAGTAAAAGAGGGGGTTGAGGAAATGATCCGCCGAAATATTTCTCCCCATACTATCCGAGCTAAAGTGTTAAATAAAGTAAAAGAACATCGTATTAATCTAATTAATTCAATTCAAAATATTTACGATCTTGAAGGAATTAATTGCGATTTTTCTACTGAATGGAATCGAGTATTTTTTCATAAGCTGTTTATGCTCCAAAAACCTGAGTCGGGGATCGAGCAATTGGAGCTAAGAGCTAAGTAAGAGAAACTAAGTTTCACGAAACATATTGGTGCTGACGTTGAATAGATTCCTTCATTATTATTAAAAATTCTTCCTTGTTAGTTTTTATATCCCTAGAAAGGTTATTTTCATGTATTCGTTTATGAAGTAAAACTTTTGGGATGTAAGCGACTTTAATTTTATTGTCCTTAGCTCTAGTAAACCAATCAGCGTCACAGGCAATCCTAAATCTAGGATCGAATTTGCCGATCGCCTCAAACAAAGATCTACGAGCAATCATTGTCCCAGGAGTTCTTCCTATATGCTCATGATAAAAATTTTGATTGTTATATCGTTCGGGGACAGTACATCCTGATTCCAGAAAAAAATTCAGATTTGCGTAGCTATATTGAATTTGCGGAAAGTCGATAAAGTGACTTACCTGATTTTCCAATTTATCTGGAGTCCAATAATCATCATGATCTAAAAAAGCAATTAGCTCTTCGCTGGCGCTATCAATTCCTGTATTACGGGCATTAGCTAAACCCGATCCCTGCTGTTTGATATATCTCACTTTGTCAAAGGTCTTAACAATCTCTTCAGTGCGATCGCTTGAATTGCCATCTACAACTAAGATTTCTGTGGGCTTGTATGTCTGACTAATTACACTTTCTATAGCCTTATCAATATAAGACTCACCATTTTGGACAACAATAATTACACTAATCATATTTTATCTTTTTAAATTACCGTAGATGAATGATTCGTCTTGCGTTTTACCGACTGTCTCATAATTTGAAATAATCTAGTTTTCTGTTCTAACCTTGTTTGCCAAGATAAATTTTCGCCATGTAACCTTCTTAATGTAAATACTTGCGGAATTTGCTCAATGGAAACCTTAAAGTCCCTAGCTCTCCATATCCATTCTGTATCTTCGCCAGATCGAAAATCGGGTAAGAAATAACCAACTTGTAGGAAAACAGCTTTCCTCATAACCATTGTATGAAAAAGAATAGTTTTCTCAATTACTTTTACATATTCCTCAAAATTGAACCATGACGGAATTTCTGTGCCAGACTCCATAAAGTTTTTCATTTCTGTACCAGTTATATTCACCTCTGGATGTTTTAGCATATAGTTTATCTGTGTTTCTAATTTATTGGGCAACCACATATCATCTGAATCTAGAAAGGCAAGAAATTCACCTTGAGCCGCATCAACGCCTATATTTCTTGCCACAGAAACACCCTGATTATCTTGATAAATATATTTTGTCTCTGCATAACTACGCGCAATTTCACCACTTTTGTCAGTAGATCCGTCATCAATCACAATTATTTCAATAGGACGATAGGTTTGCGCTAATACACTATCGATCGCTTCGGCGAGAAACTTTTCACGATTATAAACAGGAATAATTACACTGACTAGCGGTTGTTTCTGCATAACTTATGATTTTTGCTTTTCTAATATTCTTGCTATTACTAAAGGGATTTGACCCATATCTGTGCCAAGGTCTAGCCTATAGCAAAGTACTTGCTGGACTAGAGCCGACATTCTAGAAAGAGCCATTTGTTTGCTACTGCGTAACTGATAAATCGTGCTTGGTGCAAGTGCGCGGAGGGCGAGCGCTGCACTAATAGGATGATAAGTCGTATCCCGCGCTCCTGTTACTTTAGGCACTAAAACCGCCTTAATCGGAAAACCGCGCCATACCTGATCTGGATAATGATCATTCAAGAATAGAATCGCTTTTTCGGTATCTAGGCGATCGCCATTGGTAATCATATTGGCTAAATGAGGGAATCGCTCCAAATCAGCTTTTCCTTTGAGTTTGGCACTGTTGTATAGGCTATAAACGTAGGGTTGCGGCTCGGTGGTCATCAGGCAATAGTCATCACCAGCATACAGCAGTGGGCTATTGAGACAAGTAAGCGATGTTGAAGATTTGCCAGAACCACCCTTACCCACCAGCAACACGCCGCCATCAGCATAACCGATTGCCCCCGCATGGACATACTGATATTGCCGAGCATCCATCCATATATTCAGCACAAATTGCAAAGGCGAACACTTATACCAATAGGGAATCCTAACCACATCCTCAAACCAACAATAGGCTTGATTGCTTTGCAAATTAAGAACATTAATTATGCCCAACCCAAAATCAAAACTCGATCGAATCGATTTACCAACATCATTGGCACTAATCTTTTCTGGTAAAATATCAACATCAAAATTTTCTGATAAATCAGTTTTAATCAAATTAGCAAGGTCGCTAATATTAGCGGGTAAATCAGTATGGGTCGAAGTGCGATCCCATAGACAAATGGTGAGGTCGGGACGATCGCGGACGGCAGTTTTGAGATGGGCTAGAGCAGGGATAACGTAGTCAATAAGAGCGTTTCCTGCAAACTTAAGACAAATAGAAAAGTCAGCAATTTGTAAAAAATACTCTACCTCACCTACGGATTGCACTGCCTTCTCAAAGCAGTCATTGATTTGGCTAGCATAAATTAGGCGATCTGCTTCAGTAATATTTAGATTGGCGATCGCGTCCATAAATTTGTTTATTTAAATTAATTAAGTGATATTTTCAGTTTTCTTAACTACTGAGCGCAAGAGTTTGAGCAATGGCGAAAGACGGGAACGAATAACAGCAAGGCGATCGCCCTTTAAAACAGGATATTTATACTTCTCGGACTTAGCGATCGGTATCTGTGACAGTTCAGATATCACCCAGTCTGGCAAATCTAGCAAAAGTAAGTTCTGCAAGGTACATAACATATTTCTGACAGGTGTAACCATTTGATAGCGCTGCGCTTGTGTAATCAGCCTTTTCCAGTCTATAGTTTGATGACGAATTGTCAAAAAAGCTTCAGCAATGCTAATAATCTGGGGATATTTGACAGGATATAGTGATCGCTGGGCAAAAAATACGCGATCGCATTCATGTAGTAAATGATCGGTGGGACTGAGTTGCCAAGCAAGCCCATTTTGCCAACTATTCTTTGCCTCTTTCCAGCCCTGTGGATCTCGATCTCGATCCGCTTCGGCTTGAGAGTGATTAAATAAATGGCTTTGAATATAGAGTGGCAAGGTTGGCGATCGCTCACTGGAACCGCGTAGCTCTATAAATTGCTGATTAGCGGATCGTACAATTATCCAACCCAGTCCTTGTAATTTTTGAATAGCAATCTCAAAATGTTCGGCATGAACTAACAACTGCAAACTAGAAATTGGGCGATCGCCGTAGAACTTATCCAAATTAGCTGCATCGCCAATGATAATCGCTTCAACCTTAACTTCTCCTAAACTCGACAGTATTTCTTTCAATAACTTAATTGCCAGTTGATTAGCATACCAAGTGCGCCGATAAATACCTCTCAGTCTAGGCAAATCGCGGCAAATCGCGACCACCTAGCCCCTGCTCAGTCAAATTTTGATATAGCTGGGGCAGAAGCTGGTGCGATAAATTATCTACAAAGTCTAAATTTACTGAGCTTTGCCATTTATCCCAAGCATCCTCAGCCATATTTCCTGACAGAAGACTAGCCTGCAATAGTTGTATGTGCGATCGCTTAAGTCGGTATTGATAGCGATCGCCAGAATTGATATTCATATTTGCCTACCTTTGTGGGTGGCGCACCTCATTTTTGATTCGGCCAACCAGATTGTAAATTTACCTCATGAATAGGATCAAGCAATAATAAATCTTCCATGTCCGTAAACTTCTCCAAGACTGGTTGCTCAAATCTTGGCTTATCAACCAATTCACCAGAAATCACATTGGCGGCTTGAGCATCATCATTGGTAGGGCTATCAATAGCCACAATCAACTCTTCGGATACCAACTTATCCAAAAACTCATTAACGGATGTTGCTATTTCGTCATCTACACCGTCATAGGCTCGAATGGTTAGCTCTACAATGTTGTGGCGATCGCGACTATTTTCCACGCAGTTCCATATATAGGCTCCTGTACTTAACAAGCTGTAATAGTGTCCACTATCCAAATTGACTATTACAACTTCTCCGTCAATGGTTTCGGCAGCTACCTTGGGACTATTCACACGAAATGATTGATTCATGTATCTGTTAAATATAATTTTTTAAATATAATTTTTTGTTAATAACTGATGTTATGTGGAAGTTTCTCCAGTAGGGTCTGGTTTTGCATATAGAACTTGCTTCAGCAGAGAATTATCAACTAAACCCGCCCATAATGTCTACGCAATAAAAATGCAACAATTTACAGAGAAATTTTACACCACATTTGGAAAAGTTAATTGATTGTTGTTCTAAGGTAGATTACTCTAGCTAGTATTTTGTCAGTAAGTTTATTGTTAGCTCACCCACAAACGCCCATGACCTACCTGAATTTTGTATCTTTCTTCGGCATTTTTGGCTTGTGCTTTGTGGCTTGGATCTTTTCGGAAGATCGCCGAGTCATTCCTTGGCGAGTGATTATCTGGGGCATCGGCTTGCAATTAGTTTTGGGATTTTTTGTTTTTCAACTTCCCATAACTAGAGAGTGGTTGCAGAACTTTAGCGCGTTATTAAATGCTTTATTTGATTCGGCAGATACAGGCGCGAGATTTGTATTTGGACGTTTGCTTGTACCCCCTACGGGTCAAGAGCCTTATGCTCTAATGCCCCTAAGACCAGATGGCACTTGCGCCCCAGGACAGGTGCTACTTGACGATCTCACCACGGCTGCCAATGCTGCTGCGAAATACTGCACGACCAACCGTTTAGCTTATGTGTTTGCTTTTAGGGCTTTACCTGCGGTAATTTTCTTCTCAGGGTTTATGGCGCTGTTGGAAAATCTTGGCATTATTCAATTGATTGTTAATGTGTTTGCCAAGTTGTTTTTCTGGACAATGCGTTTGAGTGGGGCAGAGGCGTTAAGTGGTGCGGCGAATATCTTTGTCGGTATTGAAGCAGCGATCGTGGTCAAGCCCTATTTGCCAAAGATGACCCGCAGTGAGCTATGTGCAATTTTGGCTTGCTGTTTTGGGACGGCGGCTTCTTCGACCTTGGCAATTTATACGAGTTTCTTAAAACCAGTTTTCCCCAATATTTTAGGACACTTAGTTTCGGCTTCGATTATTGCGATCCCCGCTTGTTTTGTTCTATCAAAGATCCTTGTTCCTGAAACCTCAGTCCCTGTGACGATGGGTGGGATTCCCAAGGAAGATAAGTCGGCTAAATCTGATGAAGATGGTGAACTGGAAAATGCTGGCGGCGAGACGATGAAACGGATGAGTCCGATGGATGCCACGATCATTGGCGCGTTGGACGGGCTGAAAATGGCTGCTTCGATCGCCGCAATTTTGATTTTGATTGTGGGCTTAGTTGATCTGATTAATCAAATTTTTGCTCAACTGGCTACCGTGAGCGATATTTTCAAGGTAATTAACTTGCCTAATATCCAAGGCGCTTTGTTTTATCCCTTGACTTTACTCACAGGCGTATCGCTAGAAGATTCTTGGCCAGCTTCGGTAATTATCGGTCGTCGTCTGTTAGAGACGGCGATCCCGCCCTATCAAGCCTTGGCTCAAGCTGCTAAGGATGGAATTATTAGCGATCGCACAGTAATTATTGTTAGTTATGCTCTATCAGGTTTTGCTCACCTTGCATCTGTCGGGATTTTCGTGGGTGGCACGATCGCTTTGATCCCTTCCCGCCGCCGTGATATTTCTGATTTGGGTTGGAAAGCTTTGTTTGTAGGGACATTAGCAACCTTGATGATTGCTTGTATCGCTGGTGTGTTTGATGATGGCAGTCCAAGTATTTTGGGAGAGAAGAAAAAGGCTGAACCAGCCCAAGTGAAGCCAAGCGCTTCACCAACTTCTTCACCGAGTGCTTCACCAAGTATCTCGCCGAGTATTTCACCAAGTGCTTCACCGAGCTTGACACCTAAAGCTTCACCTTCTTTACGTTAAGTTGTAAATGTGGGATGGGCATCTTGCCCGTCAAAAGGCTAGAAGCCTGTTCCACTAGAAAAATTTATAAAAAAAGGTAGGTGCAGTTCATGAACTGCACCTACCTTTTTTTTGGATTTAGCGATCGCGATATTGCTGTAACTCAGATTTTAGTTGAGCAATTTCGGCGCGGAGGTTGTCAATGGTTTCTTGTAACTCATCGGGAGCGATATCGCTATCTTCAGTAGTTACATTCCCCTTTTGCTGTTCAGCCTTTTCGAGAATGGTTTCTACGAAAATACGGACTTGTTCGCGCTGTTCGGCATCAAACTTGCTCAAGGCACTGAGGGTATCAGTTACGGTTTCTTCAATGCGATCGATTACAGCCTCAGCAGTGGCTCTACCAATAAAGAAAGCGTCTAATGGTGATTTGCTCATAGGGGTTTAATTATTTGGTTTAGTTACCACTTGATTAATTGGGATTTATTTGGAAGCTAATGGGAAGCTGGCTATCTTTCTAATATAGCAAGATCGAATTGAGATGCTAGATCAACCTTATACAGTCAAGAATATTTATGGGTGTTTTTTTGTTAAAATCACAATTTATTTAAGTTCTCATGGATTATGACAGCAAGGCTGTAGGGGCATAGCATTTACGCCACAATTTTAGAACTCATCATAGAAATCTCGATCTGCAAATGCTATGCCCTTTGAGCTTTTACAGAAGAATTGTCCCCGCGTTGCGAGTTTTTGGGCAAAGCATTCCCAAAAGAAGATTATCTGAAAATTCATAGATTGTCGCGGGAATTCTATGCCCCTACAGTATTAATCTACGGGCGAGAATTAAAGAGTGACCAACATCTTAAAAAGGGGCTTTGATTTTTGGCTCTTTGTAATCTAGCTCCTTTAGCTTTTTCAGAATCCGACTGAAATAATCCTGCATATAGGATTCAAGAGTAGTCATGTCATCTTCCTCAAGCCCGAAAATTTTGTAAGTTTCCTTCATGTCGGCATCAAGGGGAATGCCACTGGCGAGAACTTCGGCATAGGTCATGCGCTCGGCAAAGCTCCAGCCAAATTCAAAACCAAGAGCAACTTTACGCACAAAGCGTAACAAACCAATCGGCATATTCGCGGTTCTGCGAGTGCGACCTGACATTCTTTCGCAGAGTTTGATGATTTCGCTGGGTTGCCATGCTTTTGGCCCCGCGATCGCAAAGGATTGGCGCTCAGTTTCCTTGACGGTTAAGGCTCGAATCGCGAACTTGGCGATGTCTTGGGTGTTCATGTAGGCGATCGGTGATGATTCGCCGCCAATCCAGATCGTTTGATTTTCGAGGATGGGGATCGCATATTCGCCGATCAAGTTTTGAAAAAATCCGCAGGGTCTGAGGATGGTGTAGTTGAGATCAGTTTTGGCGAGAAATTTCTCGGTGCAATTTTTGATATCCATCAATGGCACATTCGGATATTTCTCAGCATTCAGGATCGAGAAAAACACAAAGCGTTGAATATTGGCGCGTTCGGCTGCTTGGATGAGTGAGACTTTGCCGAGCCAATCAACATCCTTGATCCTCTGCGTGCCACTGGATGCGCGGGTTGTTGATGCATCAATGATTTCGGTGATCCCCTCTAATGCATCATCAATGCTTTCGCGATCGGCAAGATTTCCTGCCACGAGATCCGCGCCCCACTCCCTGAGAAAGCCTGCTTTCTTAGGATAGCGGACAAAACATTTGACTTTTAGCCCCCGATCCAGTGCGTGACGGGTGATTTGACGACCTAATGTACCTGTCGCACCGACGATCAGTAAGCTCATAAAATTTTTTATTAAATTAGTTTTGTAAACATATATAAATCTAACAGATATTCGGTGACAACTTTTGCTATGGGATATTTGCGATCGCTATATCTTGCAGTGATTAATTTTTTTCTTTTGACCGATGATTGCCCACCGATCCCCTTCATCCGTCATCGCAATAATCACAAACATCTAGCGATCGCATCGGACATGGTTATCAACCCCATAATCTCGATGAACCGACAAAGCAACTTCAAGATGTTGGGACTGAATTAATCACGATGTGGAAAGTATAAGTTACCGTACAATTTAGGAAGAATATCCTCAAAATTAATGTAATCGCCTATAAACCTATAAATTTATAAACTTAATACTGAAAAGATGAAAAATTTGACTGCAATTATTGAACAGGCTGAAGAAGGCGGCTATTTTGCCTATTGTCCAGAAGTATCTGGCGCAAATGGGCAAGGAGAAACCATTGAAGAATGCTTTGGAGATTTGCAACTTGCCATACAGCTTATCTTTGAAGAACTAAGAGAACAGGCGATCGCTAAAGCATCTCCTAGAGTAATTTATAAAGAAATCGCATTTTTATGAAGAGGGGAGACTTGATCAGGCACTTGAAAGAATTTGGCTGTATTTTGAAACGAGAAGGCGCAGGGCATTCTCTATGGGTAAATCCTCAGACAGGAGAAATGTAAGCTGTCCCACGCCATAATGAAATCAAAAATCAACTCGCAAAAAAGATATGCAGAGGGCTATCTGTGCCTGAATTATAATTTGATCGCTGATTAGAGTGACTAAAACGACTAGAACTGCTTGGTTTCATCTGCTTTTATGTAAATGAATATTACGAAAATGCTATTTAACAAGAAGAATTATTGAGAACGATCGCAGAGGTTGGTGGGCTGCTGTAGGCTAGCGATTATTAAAAAACCCGTTTAAATACTCAGCCATAGCTGTTTTTATAAAATGTACAATAAATCAACTAAAGATCCTGCGGTTGCCGCAGTCACAGCAGGTTTGGGTGCAGGTGCTGTTGCTTGTTTTAGTGTCAGTCAAGGTCAAAATATTTTCGTGGCGATCGGTGTTACTGTTTTTGCCACCACTATAGCCCTGATTGTCGATCGCTTATTTTTTAACTAAACTAAGGGACAGGTGCTAAGCGCCTGTCTTTTGCATAATTAATTTATATTTGGGATCGCGAAAAAATTGAGTACTGAACTGAAAAAATTTGTGATGTGGGGCAGCTATTGCGAAAATGTGGTGGAAAAACGCGCCCCTTTTCGTCAAGCTCATCTGGATAATCTTAAAGCGCTGCATGAATCTGGGACATTGCTAACCGTAGGACCGACCCAAGATGTAACCAAAGTATTTGCAGTATATGTGGCGGCTGATGTGGCGGCGGCGGCGCGGTTGGTAGAGGGTGATCCCTATTGGCAAAACGGTATTTGGACAGATTATGAACTCCATGAATGGATTCAGGTTTATTAACCACAGGAATGACGAAATGTAAGGGCAATTCATGAATTGCCCTTACATTTAAAAGGGCGCTTTGCGCCTTTTTTATTCTTCGGGTGGAGTGGGCGGAGCAATAAAATGATTAAACAAAATTCTTCCCGTGCCTGCGATGGGCGGGGCAAGAACTGCGCCAACTACACCAAAAAGCTCTGCGCCTACAATAATCGAAAGCAACAGTTCAAAGGGATCGAGATTTAAATAGGGTGCGACTAGCCAAGGCTGAAGGATAAAAGCTTCGATTTGTTGCAAGCTAAAACAGATAAATATGGCGATCGCCCCACGATTAAAGTCAACACCCCAAGCAGCGATAAAAATCGCAATTAGGGCAACTAATCCGCCCACATACGGCACTAAATTAGCGATCGCCACTAATAAACCCAAAGCCCCTGCATAGGGAATTCCAGAAAGCGAAAGCGTTAAATAAGTACAGAATCCTAGCAAAGTTGAAGTGCTAACCCTTCCCACCACATAAGCCCCCAAACATCTCGTAATCGGAGGCACAAGAATTTCGATTTCTTCGCGAATTTTTTGGGAGAATGGACGTAAGCATCGCCGCATCAGACTACTGGAGTTGACAACCATATAGGCGGCGATCAACATACTCAAAATGCCCAAACCGATCGCATTAAAGAACTGTAAAGTAAACCCAAAAGTCTGGCTAGCAATACCTTTTCCTAGATCTTGAACTTGATCAATCAATGGCTGAGCTTGCAAAATTCGGTTAAGTTGCTCTTGACTGAGATTAAACAGCCCTCCCTTCGATAACTGAATTTGCTCTAACAAGCTTGGTAACTTCGTAAAAAATTGCCCAAGCTCAAGCATGATTTGCGGTGCGGGCGCGATCGCTAAAATCACAATTACTAACAAAACTAAATACAGCAAGGCGATCGCCAATACACGATTTAAACCCAGTTCCCAGCCCTTATATCTAACTCGCAAGCTGGTAATTTTCTCAACGATGGGTGTGATCGCACCTGCTAAAAACAAACTGGTCAATAATAATTGCAAAGTTTGATGCAATCGAAAAGCAAGATAAACTGCGATCGCCGAGATTGCGATGCGTTTAAGATATTTGCTAAACGTAGATTTGCCATTTAACATTTGCCGTTCAACAGGTTTTGGTTCTAACTTGAAGAAAATTTGAGGATAATTTTGGGAGAGCCGTATCTTTACACATCCTCTGTTTATAATTGCACTAAATCACTAAAAAATTCACATGAGCTATGGCATGAACTACGGGTATGAAGCGATCGCGATCGGGCGACGTATTTTATTAGAACTATTTCGTACTTACCGCACCTTGCTCCTGTGGGTGATCTTTCCCGTTTCCATGCTCTTGCTCAATGGTTTTGTTTTGGCGGAAGGGTCAAAAATCACGACGGCAGAATCATTTAAACTCGCCGCGCCAGCTTCATTAATTGGTTCAGCCCTATTTTTTAGTTGTCTCGGCGGCACTATGTCTACCATTGTCGCTGAGCGCGAAAGCCTGACCATTAAGCGATTATTGATTTCGCCAATTAACGGAATTTCCTATTTTCTGGGAATTTTCTTTGCTTATTCGGCGATCGGGATCGGACAGACTCTAATTATTTATACAGTCGCCGCCTTTTGGGATGTGCGATTTAGTGGCTCAATTGGATTAGGGATCTTAGTGATTTTGGCAAGCATCGGCTCCTATGTCGGTATGGGCTTTGTGATTGCTACTAAATTCGCTCGCCGCACCGAGGATGTCAATTCTTTAGTGGCTGGATTTGGAGTCCCACTCTTGATGTTAGGTGGTGCATTTTTCCCAACTACATTTTTATCCAAAGATTTACTGTTAATTACTCAGTTTAATCCTGTCTATCACATGAGCGAGGCATTTACCGCACTTTCCACTAATAATAAGACTTTCGCCGATGCCGATATGGTGCTGCACGTCAGATTTTTAGTTGGCTTTTTTATCGCGGCGATCGCTTCAGGATGGTTAGCATATAAAAGGATGTTGAAAAGTGAAAGTCATCTGTAAAATCAATCCTAATTCGCGAAATCATTTCATTATTACGAATAGGCTTTTTGATAAAATTAAGGGTAATAGATTCAGCCGATTCATACATGTTCGATAGCAACATACAATATTTGAATCTCATATCTCCTTGTTAAATTAGCCATATAACTCTTAGTAAACGCCCCTTGATTAGGCAACTTGGGGAAGATACTACAATAAACCTTTTTGAAGAGCTTAGGTTTTCGATTGGGCTAAAAGACTTATGTGGTCAATAACCTAGCCTTATGCTCATAACTGTATTGATGTTAATTCATGTTCTGTTCGTTTAATTCATGTACGTGAATGCTTTTTTGTATGAGAGAATGTCGAAATCGCTTTGAGTAGCGAAAAACACTGAATTGGGCTTACCCTATGGATATATTTCTAAAAGGTTCATATAGAATTTCCCACTCCTGTGTCTACAACCCATCACTTTAGTTTCTTGTAGATAGATTTAGTGAGCAACCCGACAGAGCTTGATACGAAGCTAGTTGTATCAGTTTCAGACAAAAATAACGAGAAATGTAATGGCAGCAAAATACCACTTAAAAAGCCGCGTCAGCATCATCACGCAATTTTATCCACCTGATTACGCCGCAACTGGTCAGTTTGTATATGATTTGGCTGGGGCGTTGGCTGAGAGAGGATTTGATGTTAGCGTTTTTACGGGAATGCCGGGGTATGCCTTTAAACAAACTGATGTGAAGCATCAAGAGAATGATAACGGCGTATTTGTGAGACGTACTGGCTCGGTTAATCTCATGTCTAAGCGCATTCGCAACAAGATTGTTGGAAGTATCTTGTTTCTAATCCGTTGCGTAGTTAAGTTTCGCCACAAGGGATTACGCGGTTCCCACATGGTTTTAACTTCCGCGCCACCATTTTTGGGATTAATTGGTTGGTTTTACAACAAAATTTTTGGTCATAAATATAGCTGTATTATCTATGACATCTATCCAGAAGTTGCTGTACGCATGGGTGTAGTGTCGGAGAATCATTGGATAGTAAGATTTTGGGAATTTGTGAATCTCAAGGTATGGGCAAGGGCTGACTCATTGATTGTGCTCAGCGATCCCATGAAGCAATTATTGGTTCAGAAAAACAAACAGCTTGCGGACAAAATTCATGTGATTCATAGTTGGGCTGATCCTAAGTTTATTTTTCCTATTCCTAAGTCACAAAATTGGTTTGCTGAGCAGTATGGTTTAACCGATCGCTTTGTTGTTTTGTATTCGGGTAATTTGGGTCGCTGTCATGATGTTCAAACAATTTTAAAATCCGCTCAATTGCTCAGCGATCGCCGTGACATTCAGTTTGTATTCATTGGTAGCGGTGCAGGGGCGCAGATAATTAAAAATGCGATCGCGACCGGCGAACTCACTAACGCATTGCAATTGCCTTACCAAGATAAAGAAGTTTTACCATTTTCATTAACCGCTTGCGATCTCTCGCTTGTGAGCATGTTGCCTAAAGTTGGCGACACCATCGCCCCCTCCAAAATGTATGGAATCTTAGCGGCGGGGCGACCAGTTGCGGCGATCTGTCCACAGGATAGTTATCTGCGCGACATGATCGAAGAAGGTGATTGTGGAGCCTGTTTTGATAATGACGATGTTCA
>JBAXTW010000101.1:0-17357 GCA_037129985.1 Pseudanabaena sp. ELA645
TTAGCCTGCCTTTCCCATTAGTTTTGCTTATCCCCTCAAACCCAGAAGAGCCTTTTTTATAGGATTATTAATCGGCTCTGGTGGGGCATAGTTGCCATTGCTAGAAGGATCAGCACCATTGCTATTGAAAATGGATTCAGAGCTGTCAACGCGAGAACGTGAATCGAGAACCATGATTGAAAACTCCGTTTTTCAAGGAAAAAGTTAAAAGGAAAAAGTTAAAAGTTAATAATTAAATCTGTAAAGTAAAGTTGTGAATGGCGATCGCCTCAGCGTCTAACAAATAAAGATTATTGGTAAGCCCTTGGGGTTGAGCAATCCAACCGCGCAAAAACGGCATGATCTCACTCGGTAGATTAAGTTGTGGCAATTGTATCGGTGAAACGATCTCTGGTTCCGTAAATCTCAATACCCTGCCAATGCGAGTTACACCTAAACCCAGAAAGGCTCCGCCAATTTGCAATATGGCAATATGCAGATTGATCGCTGTTGAATCAATGGGCGTAAATCCTAATAGCTGTGGTAGATCCAGTACCCAAAAGACATTACTGCGATGCTCGATCAAGCCCATCAAGCAAGGATGGACATTAGGCATTTGCGTTAGTCTTTCGTTCGATAATTCTAAGGTTTCTCTTGTGTATTTTAACTGCACTGCCACGGTCACATCATGGTCAAGCCGCAAGCTCAAGTAGGGCAACCCTGCGATCGCCTGTGACTGTTCTTCGCGTAGTTCGATCGTGAGATTACTCATCTTGCCTATGCTCCTATATCCTGCGATCGCACTGCTTGCAGGATCTCTTCTTTGGTAAATGGTTTAGTGATATAAACATCCACACCCTGCTTCATTCCCCAGAGGCGATCGAGTTCCTGATTTTTGGAAGTACAGGCAATCACAGGTACTTTATTTGTAGCTGCTTTTTTGATCGCTCGACATAACTCCAAACCGCTCATTCCTGGCATCACCAAATCCGTAACTACTAGATTTGGTTGAGCTTGGTTAAACTTGGCTAAGCCTTCTGTACCATCGATCGCACTTATGACCGTATATCCTCCCTGACGCAAGTACTCACTGATCAACTCACGTTCTGAAGCCGTATCTTCAACAACCAATACTGTAGTCAAGATTTTTATCTCCTTGCTAGATTATGAAAATTACGAATTAGGAATTACGAATTAGGCGACAGATCTAACGGCGCGTAAGATGTCTTCCCGCGAAAATGGCTTGGTGATATAAACATCAATGCCTTGTTTCATCCCCCAAAGTTTGTCAAGTTCTTGATTTTTAGAGGTGCAAGCCACGATTGGAACATCTTTAGTTTCGATGTTCTTTTTTAAACTGCGACATAGTTCTAATCCACTCATCCCTGGCATTACCAAGTCGGTGACTACGACATCAAGTTTTTTACCTGTTATTTTTGCGATCGCATCTTGACCATTAGTGGCGGTGATTACGCTATAACCACTTTCAACTAAGTAGCCAACGATTAAATCCTGCTCCGAAATTGTATCTTCAACTACAAGAACTGTCGTCATAATTTTTTTACAATGTTTAAATTCTTTATTTTTAATTAAGATATCATGTATGGCGATCGCGACTGAATTTGTCAAATTTGTCAAAAAATATGACTAAAAAAATATGTCAAATAAGGTGACGCATAACCATTTTCAATAAATCACCTTGCAGAAAAGGTTTCGTGATGTAGTCAGTCGCTCCTGCAAGCCTTGCGCGGGCGCGATCAATTAAGCCTTTATTCCCAGTCACCATCACAATCGGGATCTCCTTCAAAATTGATGATTTACGAATCAAAGAACAAAGCTGATATCCATCCACATTCGGCATACCAATATCTAGCAAAATCAGATCGGGGCGAATAGATGTGATTTTCAGCAACGCTCTCATCGAGTCTTGAATGAGCGTCACCTGAAAATCTTCACTTCCTAAATAGCTGCTAATAATACTGAGCATCGACTCGCTATCATCAATGCAAACAATTTTCCATGTTTTTATTGATTGATCAGTCAAACCTTTAGAAAAGCTAGAAATATCATCGCCTGCGGTAGGGTCATCAACAAAGCTTTCTGAAAGTTTCTGGATATTTTCTTTTTCTTCTTCGGGTGCTAAATAATAGGTGCGTGGCAACATATCAAAGGGAGAAAGGGGATCTCTCAATAAGATTGATCCATCGCCAATGAGCGGATAAAGTTGCTTAGCGATCGCCAAGGGATCTTTACCCAAGAGCGCCCCTAATTGCAAAAAGTTAAAACCGCGCAAAATTCGTCCTAGTCGCTGCACAGTTTCCATTGACATCCGTTTCGCCGCAGAGGTTTGGCTGACTAGATAGGGGCATTGGTAGGGCGAGTAAATCGTGGGACCAAGTTTATACCATGCTTGCACTCGTAGATCGGCTACTTCTAAGATCCGAGCAATGGTCAGCGCACAATAGCTATCTCGCATCAAATGTTGGTAGTAATGTTGAGCAAATTCACCACTGGGCAAGCAGAGAAAGACTTCGATCACCTCCTGAATCATTCGTGCAATCAATTTCCCTGCCAAGAGTTTAGTCAAATGATTTTCATCAACTAGCCACAAAATTGCGAAATATTCGATGCATAACATTTCGCTGACTACCTGATATTTGGCAAGGTCTGGCGAATCCTCATCAAACATTAACCGTAGCTGCGATCGCAATTTATCATCCAAAGCAGGGACTTCACGACTCAGCATCCGCAAATGTCTTTCTAATCTCTCAAAGCTATCTAGGGAATGGGAGGCATACACTAACTTCCCGCCTCTGACATAAAATGACCAGCGAATGCGATCGCGTACAACGTACACACATCCATCCTTGCTCAACTCTAGATTTTTTAAGATTTCCCTAATCGACTGCTCTTGATTACTACGCATATCATTAGACAGATTACTAGCGACAAAAATCATGATTAACACCAAGTTATAAAAATAACCAACGTTAGGGTTCGGACTTACTCTTTGAATGCTCGTGAATTCTGTTGAAATAAAGAATAGTTTTAGCCCCGACGAACACTACTACTCGCGCAAATTCACTGCCAAACTCTGCAATACAGTCCTGAAACTGATCGTCAGAATTATATATTTAATTAAAGCATTATGAATTTTATAGTTATGTTAAGTTATATACAATCTAAAACGAAATATTGCCGAAATTATGGCAGTGTAAGGATTTTGCTATCTATAATATTTATTTTTTCTTTTGTAAATAATTGTGTCAATATTTTTATCTAAATTGCTACCCATCTTTTTTTATCCCCTTGGACTATCAAGTCTATTGATAGCGATCGCTTTATTCAGTCTGCTATGGACCAAGCGATCACGCAATGTCTCCAACACAAATAAACTAAAAAACAAACGATTTCCTATAATTTTACTCAGCCTAGCACTAACAATTTTGTTGTTAAGCAGTAATTTAATCTTCTCGAATTGGCTATTGCGATCGCTAGAGTGGCAATATTTACCGACTGGAGAACTACCCCAAGCTGAAGCGATCGTGGTTTTAGGCGGTGTTACAAAACCCCGTATCGCGCCGCGTCCTTGGTATGAAGTAAATGAAGCAGGCGATCGAATTCTGTACGGCTCATGGCTCTATAAACAGGGCAAAGCCCCAACATTATTAGTCACTGGTGGTCGCGCCGATTGGTATGGGGAGGGTGGTAATCCTGAATCCGAAGATATGGCGGCGATCGCGGAAGCAATGGGTGTGCCAAGGAGCGCAATTTTACAAGAGCCTGATTCCTTGAATACTCGTGAAAATGCGGTTAATACTAAGCAGATTCTTTCGCAAAAAGGGATTAATAAAATATTGCTTGTAACTTCGGCTCTGCATATGCCGCGATCGATGGCTATTTTCCGCAAGTTAGGCTTTGAAGCGATCGCGGCTCCTACTGACTTCTTTGTTGTGCAGAATCAAAATAATAAGGGTTGGGCGATATTACTTGATTTACTTCCTAACGCAGATGCTCTAAAAGATACAACTAATGCGATTAAGGAGTATATCGGATTACTTGTTTATCAAATGTCAGGATGGGCGTAATTCCAATTTTCTGCAAGAGTCAGTTTTATTCCTCAAATTGCCAGCGATCTTGGGATGCAGCTTCATCAAAGAAACGCTTGGGACGGAGTGTTAAAGTCACCTTCCCTAAAATCTCAACTTCAGGTGCAGACTCAAACCACGCAAACTTGAGATTGCCATCTTCACCAGCGATCGCGAAGTAACTATTCTCATCCCAATCACGTTGAGCGCGATCGACCAGTACTAAAATGTCTTCGGCGCGATCGCGGACAGCACTAAGCACTTCTTGATTGATCACAGCTTGCAAAGTACTGGTATTACAGGAAACAATGACACCATCCTCGGCTTCATGAACTACAAACCACCCTGGCAGAGTTGCCCATGTCGCTTCAGTACTGGAATGGACAATACCAAAAGGAGAAAGTTCAGAAACTTTGGGAATTGATTGAAATTGTTCTATCGATAGCGGTAAAGTTCCTGCAACTGGCAAAATACGCGGAATACTATCCTCACCGTCATAACGGAAGTTGGGAAGATTGGGGGCTTTCTTTTTCGCGGGAGAAGCCATATCCATCAGTAATCGCTCGATCGCCGCACGCGCTTTTTCACTATGGGCAAACCGCAAACCTCGCGCAATCAGTCGGGTGCGTTCCTGTGGATCGATCTTGCCCTGTGTAGCTTTGAGGATTTGCAATACTACCGCGTCCCCAGGATGACGAGTGAAACCGTCAGGTAAATTCGCCATATTGGAAGCTTCTTTAATGGCCTTAACGACATCCTTCGCTTCCATCACATCCAGATTTTTCTCAAGCGAAAAAGTTGCCATCGCAACCCGTTCCGATTGATTGAGTACGCGCAACTCATTGAGAATATCACTACCCTTCTGTTCAAAATGGGCTAACACAATATCCGCAGCCTTACCTGCTTGCAAGCTAGCGTAAACCTGTGAAGCAACTACGATCTGATTCTGTTGAATTGGTTCAAAACCTGTATTCTCAAAAATGGCAAGGGAGTTCTCGCCCATCTTTTGGAGCATTTGGCAAGCTAATCCCCACTGCACCCAAGTTCCTTCTTTATGGCGTAAGAGTTTCAAAAGTCCTTCAGAGTCGGTGGGAAGCGTGGGTACTGGGATTGGCATGATTTTTTGATAAATGGATTTTTAGCCCCTCTCCTGCGGGAGAGGGGTTGGGGTGAGGGGAAATTAAGCAGCGACTTGTTTCGAGCTATTTTTATGTTCGCGCATGGAGTTCACAAAACGCTCGAATAGATAATCGGCATCGTGAGGACCTGGACTAGCTTCAGGATGATACTGCACGGAGAAGATCGGTAAAGTCTTATGCTCCAATCCGGCCACAGTGCGATCGTTGAGGTTGATGTGGGTCAACTTTGCCGACGACTCATCAAAGGATTCACCTGTGAGGGCAAAACCATGATTTTGACTGGTGATTTCTACGCGGCGATCGGCATTTTCGGCTTGGTTTTGGGCGGGTTGATTGAGTCCGCGATGTCCAAATTTTAGTTTGAATGTGTCACCACCCATCGACAAGCCTAAAATCTGATGACCAAGACAAATACCAAACATCGGTTTATCAGCAGCTAACAATGCTTTGGCTGTTTCAATGCCTTGGGTAACAGCCGCAGGATCGCCAGGTCCATTCGAGAGGAAAATACCATCGGGATTGTAAGAAAGAATCTTTTCGGCGGACGTATCGGCAGGAACAACGATCACGCGGCAACCGTAGCTAGCAAGACGGCGAAGAATATTGCGCTTAACCCCAAAATCGATCGCGACCACGGTCATCGCTTCGCCTGTTAGCTGCGAGGGTTCGATAAATTCCCATGCAGGTAAGGTTTTGTCCGCCCATTCATAAATGCGATCGGTTGAGGCTGCTTGCGCGAGGTTTTGACCTTGCATTGAGGGAGCCGCGTTCACTTTAGCAAGTAGTACTTCAGGATCAAGAATTTCAGTGGAGATACCGCCATTCATTGCGCCGAGCGATCGCAATTTGCGGGTAAGCGCACGAGTGTCAATTCCTGCAATCCCAACAACATTATGTGCTTTGAGGTAATCGGGCAGAGACTGACGCGATCGCCAGTTGCTAGGTACAGCCGTAATATTACGCGCAATTACGCCACGCACTTGGGGGCGATCGGATTCATCATCTTCGGGGGTTACGCCTGTATTGCCAAGTTCGGGACAGGTAAAGGTGACAATTTGACCTCGGTAGCTGGGATCGGTCATTACCTCTTGGTAGCCAGTCATGCCCGTATTAAATACCACTTCGCCGATCGCGGTTCCAGATGCGCCAAACGCATAGCCACGGTAACAAGTACCATCCGCCAAGACCAAAATCGCTGCTTGCTTTGTTGCCATATCTTCAAATACTCGTTCGTTGCTGTCCACTATACAAGTATTTATTGTGGACACTTGCGATCATTCTAAACGTTATCTAGGTCACAAGACTGAATCTTAATTGGTTTGCTGCTGAATATTTTGCTAACGTCTACACTAACTCTAAAACTTTGTCTTGCTCCCAGCTAAACGATTTTGTCACTGTGCCAGATTTCGAGTGTCATAGAGAGATCTCTAGGGCTTTTGATGATCTTGCGATCACAGGGACAATTTCTGAATCTAGAGGCATATTAATAGCCATATCATCTAGTTCAATTCTGCCTAGCTGTTCGACATCTTTTAAGATTGCGTCAATCTTAGATTTAGCTTGTGTCTGCATAATGCATAATACGATCCTACCAATTACGCTAAAATCCGTTAAATTCGCTTTGATGAACTTCGCGCAGCACAGGCACAAAGTTATCAAAGTCATTATCGCCGCCCAATTCTCTAGGGTGAATATGATGAATATATATAGCGCGATCGCAATTATTTAATTGCAGATCGGATTTACCATTAATGATATGTTTATCCATTTCAGAAAAAAATTTGTGAGACGCTTCTAACATTAGATCTGGGGTTTAGAGAATGTGCGGAGCTAGGTATATTATTTTTTGTTTTGCAAATGAGTGCTTACTCATTTGCAAAGTGTGATACTTCTCTATTCAATTGTGCGGGTTAACAGCACAGGAACAGTCGCATTGACACGCACATAGTCGGATACTGATGAACCGAGTAAGCGATCAAGATCGGGCAAACTGCGGGCGATGGATGGACGGCGATCGGGTGAACCAACCATCAACAGGCTCGTATTTGCCTGATCGGCAAGTTTGCAAAGTTCTCGACCCACATCTCCCGAACTGATAAAGGAACGTGATGGAATATTCATTCGCTTCAGTTTGGCGCTAGCTTCAACTAAAACTGGATCAGTGCTGACGTTAGCATCTTCCTTGCGTTTGACCACTCGCGCCAAGAAAATCTCAACATCTTTTGCACCACTGACGAGTTTAATCGCTAGATCGAGGCAGTTGTTGGAAGACGCAGACCCATCAATGGAAACCATGACGCTACGAATGGTTTTGATATATACGTCATCCTTGACCAACAACATCGGTGCGTCGGACAACTGGAAAACATACTGACTGACTGAATTTGCCAAAATTGCTTGCAGTCGTCCCATGCCGCGAGATCCCATAATCATTAAATCAGGTTTCAAATCTTCGGCGACTTTACATACAATATCTTTTGGCTCTCCCTCTTTGAGCATTGATATAGTTGTATTGCCTGAGGCAAGGCGCAAATTTTTGACTTCTCGCTCGATAATTTTTTCGCCTGCGAGTCGATATTCTGTAATCGCTTCCGAGTTAATTGAGTTGGGGATGACGTGCAGCACATTAATTTGCAAATTTTGCATACTAGGTAAGGCTAGTAGCATATTGATCATTTCCCGCGATCGCCCTGAACCATCAACAACTAATAAAACTTGTTGAAACATATCTAGATCCCTCTCAAAAATTTGCTATATCTTGAGTAAAGCTCAATTACAAAGCGATCGCGCCAAAATGTTGAGATTCTTAAAAATCAGTCTACAAAATAGGCTTAAAAGCTTGTCCTGAAAAATAAAACCACATATTCTACCATAAATATCATGAGTGTAACAACAGAATTAATTAACCCATCCGAATCACAAGAAAAATCAGAAGAAAAAGTGATTTTAGTAGATGTCAGCGATCGCCCTGTTGGAACTGCTGAAAAATTACAGGCTCACCGTGATGGATTGTTGCATAGAGCGTTCTCGATATTTGTACTTAACTCACAGAGACAGCTTTTGTTACAAAAACGCGCCGCCCATAAATATCATTCAGGTGGACTATGGACCAATACTTGCTGTAGCCATCCCCGCCCCGATGAATCGACTTTAATGGCTGCTCATCGCCGCTTGCAGGAGGAAATGGGTTTTGATTGTGATTTGCAAGAAATTTTTAGCTTCGTTTACCAAGCAGCCCTAGATCATGATTTGACTGAATACGAGTTTGATCATGTCTTTCTAGGCTATAGCGATCGCGCACCGATACTTAATCCTGAAGAAGCAGAAGGTTGGAAATGGATAGATTTGACAAATTTGCAAACTGATATTCACTTACATCCCGAAGCTTATACCTATTGGTTACGCGATTGTTGCGATCGCTTTATTTCTGAACTAAAATAGAGCTAAACAACTCTATGGAGGAAAAAATGGAAACTTATTCAGAAGAACAAGTCGATCAGATTCTGCGCTATGCTCTTGCTAAGAGAACTAATGGTCAAAACCTGACTAAACAACAGGTCTATGAGATCGCCTCCGATATGGGTGTTAGTGAAGCTGATTTTCTAGTCTCTGTGCAGGAATGGCAATCAAAGCAAAGTATTCGTAAAGAGCAAGTTGAATTTGATAAATTTAAAAAGAAGTCATTACAATCTAACTTTTTGAAATATGCGATCGTTAATTCTTTTTTAGTTGCACTTAACTTTTTTACATCTGGAAAAATTGGCTGGGCGATTTATCCACTCATATTTTGGGGATTGGCGGTGGCTTTAGATGCATGGGTAACATATCAGTCTGAAAGCCAAGAATATGAAAAACAGTTTCAAAAATGGTTGCGTAAACAAAAGCGCGATCAATTGACAGCCCAGATTACAGGTAAATTAACAACTAGTCTTGAAGAATGGCTGAAATAGGCATATAAAGCCAAGAAATAGCGGTGCGAGGCTTCGCCTCGCACCGCTATTTCTTAGCTGGGAAGGCATTATAATGATGGGATTAGTAATGGAGGCGAACATCCTCTTTCATCTATGAGGGAAGAATATCCGCAAGTAAATTTCCCTAGTCCTTGGCTTGAGAATTGCGATGTTAATGACATCCTAAATCGCAACTTTGGGAAAATAGTTAACCGCGATCGCTAGTCGTGTCACTTGTCAGGCAAACATGAATGTACTTTTAAGTAAGTGGGCTTAACTAAATATAAAACCTTAAAACCTGTGGCGAACGCTGCGCGTTCGCCACAGGTTTTGTTTCTAGTTTTATACTTAATTGTGCCTAGCTACTTACTAAAATAGATCATAGCTTTGCTAGTAAATACGGAATTTATGATCGTCTTGATGGTTGTCAAAAGTTTAGAACTACCAAATTGGGAAAATATCAAACGCGAATGGCGTGATGCCGATCCATTGTTATTGTTGTTCCCGATTATTCTGACCGTGTTAGGTGGGATTGCCATCTTTAGCTCAGACTTTAGTGCAAGGCGCACCGAATGGTGGCAGCATTGGGCTACGGGGCTTGTCGGTTTGACAGCTATGTTTGCGATCGCACGTGTGCATTATGATCGCCTGCTGCGTTTGCATTGGATCACCTATGGGATCACCATTATTTCTTTGGTTTTGGTGCTGGCGATCGGGACAACTGCATTAGGCGCTGAGCGCTGGATTACGATTGGTAGTTTTAACATTCAACCATCAGAATTTGCCAAGGTAGGGATCATTATTTCCCTGGCTGCGATGATGCATGAGCGCCCTATTCAAAATCCAATTGATGCCTTTAAGGTGGGGTGGGTGGTTTTGCCACCTTGGGTTTTAGTTTTTTTACAACCGAATTTAGGCACATCGCTGGTATTTGCCGCAATCACTATCGGTATGCTTTATTGGGCGGGGGCAAGCCTTGGCTGGCTGTTGTTGATGTTTTCGCCTGTTGTCTCGGCGGTGCTATTTTCCTTGTATCTCCCTGCTTGGATTGTTTGGGTGATTTTGATGGGGGTGGCGGCTTGGGTTTCCTTACCTTGGTTTCGGATTGCTAGTACCACAATTGCCATAGTCGTTAATTTAGTCTCAGGACAGGCGGGAGTTTTATTATGGAACGTTCTCCACGACTATCAAAAAAAGCGCCTATTACTATTTATTGATCCTAATCAAGATCCCCTTGGCGCAGGTTATCACGTCATTCAATCGAAAATTGCGATCGGGGCGGGTAAATTATTCGGACAGGGTTGGCTCAAGGGGACACAAACCCAATTAAATTTTATTCCTGAACAACATACGGATTTCATCTTTTCGCAAATTGGCGAAGAATTTGGCTTTATCGGTTGCATTTGTGTGTTGTTACTGTTTGTTGGTATTTGCTGGCGGTTATTGGTAGTTGCGGTAAATGCGCGAGATAACTTCGGATCACTATTAGCGATCGGTGTGTTTTCTTTTGTACTGTTTCAAACCTTTGTGAATATTGGCATGAATATCAATGTTGCACCTGTGACCGGGATTCCTCTCCCTTGGCTGAGTTATGGGAGATCGTCTTTGATTGCCAATTTTATGGCAATCGGTCTAGTCGAGTCAGTTGCCGCCCATCGGCGCACCATCAAATTTTAAATAACTCACCGCAGAGCGAAGATCTGCCCTCATCCTTCTCCCGCAGGGGAAGGGGTTGGGGAATGAGGGTTCCACGTAACATCAATTCCTAAAGGGAAGAAATAGCGATCACTTAACTATCCACAAAAAACGTGAGAACCGTCTCATCAATACCTTTTAGTTTGAGCGGTTCACATTTACGCAGATCTTCCTCATTCAGATAGTCGGCAACTGCGGCTGACACCAAAATGCGATCAGGTTCCGATGCTGCTTGAATCCGAGCAGCAATATTTACAGTCGGACCGATCGCCGTGTAATCCGATCGCTCTGCACTACCAAACATACCAACGACTGCTGTACCTTGATGGATGCCGCAACGAAAACTGACTCTGGGAATACCTTGGGCTTCCCATTGTTGATTGAGTAAAGCTAGCGATCGCTGCATATGTTTAGCGGTTTCCACAGCACGGCGGACTTGTTCGTTGGGGCTGCAATCTTCAGGCGCACCAAAGAGAGCCATGATCCCATCGCCCATAAATTTATCAACTGTTCCACCATTCGCAAAAATGGCTTCGGTCATCGCCCCCAAATATTGATTGAGTAGTTCGGCAACCCGTAGCGATCGCAAAGTATTGGATAGAGAGGTAAACCCAACGATATCTGTAAATAGAACCGTGATCATCTTCGGCTCAGGACGTAAATCGAGACTGAGTTCTCCTGTAGCAGCCTTAGCCACCAAACTGGGGGGTAGGAATCGCTTGAGAACTGATTCGGTCAGATACAGATTGAGTTGAGCCACGCGACGCTCATTGTTTTTGAGAGCCAGTAAATTACGAACTTCAGCTAATAATTCGCGATCGTTAAAGGGCTTAGCTAAGTAGCCATCGGCTCCCATTTCTGTGCCTTCAACTCTTGTCTCTTCGTTAGCTTTTGCCGTGAGTAAAATGATGGGAATTCCTGATAATTGTTCATCGGCGCGAATCATGGCGATCAAGTCCAAACCTGAAACTTGGGGCATCATTAAATCGGTGACAATCAAATCAGGACGATGTTCCTGAGCTTGAGCATAACCATGTGCGCCATTATGTGCGGATACCACAGTATAGCCAGCCTGATTGAGTATGCGTCGTAAATATCCCCGCAAATCTCGATTGTCATCTACGATCAAGATTTTGCCTGTGGGCATATCTCCGTTTTCAAGATCATTTTTACGAGCGTTTTCATAATCATTGGCGATCACTTCTTCTTCTAAATTTGATTCTATACTTAGGTCAGTTTCCAGATCGGCAAGTTCGACAAATGCTCTTGATATTTGCAAATCCGCAGGCAAGGTGGTAACTTGTTCGGCTGGCAAATGATCTTTCCCGATCGGAATCGATAATTCAAAACTTGCGCCATAGCCATAATCGGAAGTTACGTCAATACTACCGCCATGTAAGTCTACTAGTTCTTTGACTAGGGCTAATCCTAGCCCACTGCCCTCATAACTACGATTGACAGATCCTTCTGCTTGTCGGAAACTATCAAATAGAAATGGAATTTGATCTTCTCGAATACCAATACCTGTATCTTGAACACTTAAAATGCAGTGTTTTTTATCTGTACTTGTAGCGATACTAACCGCGATACTGCCATTGCTAGGCGTAAACTTCATCGCATTAGAAAGTAGGTTATAGAGAACTTTGTCAAACTTCTCTAAATCTAGATAAACATCTGGACATGCGCTAAAGTCACTAAATAGATGAATTTTTTTGCGATCGCAATAGGGACGAAAAGCTTCAATGGTCTGATTGGTAAATTCGACCAGATCACAAGCTCGGAAACAGGCTTGCATTTTGCCAGCATCCAGTCTTTGAATATCTAATAGTTGATTAACCAAACGTAGCAGACGACGGCAGTTACGCAAGGCAATGACTGATTGATCATAGGGAAGTGGCTGTGATTTTTCGATCGCTGCTTCTAGTGGACCAATTGTGAGGGTAAGGGGCGTGCGAAACTCGTGGGAAAGATTTTGAAAGAATTCGGTTTTTTGATGATCGAGTTCGAGTAGTTGCTGGGCTTGTTGGTGAGTTTTTTGAAATAAATTGGCTTGCTGTACGGCGATCGCCGCTTGGGCGGCTACGGCTTGGACAAGAGATATCTCTGAGGGTTGCCATTGACGCGACTGTTTATTTTGGCGCATGGAGATACTGCCAATAATTTTGCCGTCATAAAGTAATGGCACAATCAGGAGCGATCGGGCGTTGGAGCGTAACGGTAAGTCAACGAGATTCCATTCTGGTGTTTCCTGTAAATCAGCGATCGCCACTGGTTGCCTTGATGCGATTAAGGCTTGCAAAACAGGATTGTCGGAAATCTGTACTATTGATTGTGGTAATTGAGGTTGTAATAATTGGGGTTGCGATACTTTAGATAGCGTGGAATAGGGATTAGTATTTTTTAGATTAGAACTATCAACAATTTCATCGGGATCAAGTAAATGTAAGCCCACACAGCGTAAATAATTATCTTCTTCTGTCCATAAGGACAAAGCACAACTTTCAGAATTGAGCGCTTGTCCTAGTTGCTGCGTAATTGATGCAAAAATCTCTTGAGGATCGAGGCTGGAGCGAATAGTACTGGTAATCGTATTTAGTAAAGATTCGCGCTGAGCTAGTTCTTGGACTCGATCATAGGCTCTAGCACGAGAACTAACGATCGCCGCTTGGTCAGCAGCCAATTCGATTAAATCAAGCTCATCATTACTCCATTCATGATAGCCGCCGCAATGATATAGGGCGAGCATCGCCAGACATTCTTTCTGCACCTCTAGGGGAACAAATAATACTGATTTAATATTTGCTTCAGCATAAATTAATTTATCAGATTCAGAAATACGTTGATCTTTATCAATATCTGCAACTGCAACTATTTGTGATGTTAAGGTGAGAGATTCAGATAGATTTGGTAAATTCTCAATCTTTTCATTACCATAGGCAAAATAATCCTCCGAAAGTTTCCCATTTTCAAATAGACGCAAAATACTGGCTGAAACCTCAAAATTATTCGCAATTGATTCAGCGATCGCGGCAATACTTTCGCGGTAAGGCGCAGCGCTATCAACAGAAGTGGCGATCGCGTTTAGTAGCGACTGTTGGCGAAGGGTGCGGCGCAATTCCGCAGTGCGATTTTTCAATACATTATGAGTATCCATAGCCTGACGCACGACACTTTTCAGGTCTATCTCATCCCAAG
Source organism: Pseudanabaena sp. ELA645 (assembly GCA_037129985.1). Taxonomy (GTDB): domain Bacteria; phylum Cyanobacteriota; class Cyanobacteriia; order Pseudanabaenales; family Pseudanabaenaceae; genus Pseudanabaena. The sequence goes on from JBAXTW010000101.1 coordinate 14,047, forward strand.
GCTTGGTGACATACTTGAATACCTTAGAAGTATTAATCGCCTCGACCAAATCTTCGACATCAGTGTAGCCAGTCAAAATAATCCGCATCGTATCTGGATATTTAACCGCCATCTGGCTGAGGAATTCCGTTCCACTCATGATCGGCATTCTTTGATCGGAGATGATTACGGCGACTTCGCCCTCATTCTCCAGCAATTCCAAGGCTTCCAAGCCCCCATTGGCGCGAAAAACCTGAAAATCTCGATAAAAAGTCCGAAATAGCAAATCTAAGTTATCGGGTTCATCATCGATAACTAACAACTTAGGTTTGGGGGCGGTTTGCGAACCCATGCAGCTATTTCTTCCTATTTATTTCTACTTGGTCTTAATCAACCTAGTCTGGTTCTGAATATACTTCCTTTTGTATCATAGCCGATACTCTTTGCGCGTTTTTGCCTAGAGATCTTAGCCATTTCTTAGTCTCAAAGCCGCTTGAGCTTCTTCTCGATCATCGAAATGGATTTTCTCGCGCCCAATAATTTGATAGTCTTCATGCCCTTTGCCAGCAATTAGAATCGTATCTCCTGCTTCGGCATTCGCGATCGCACTTTCGATACATTTACGGCGATCGCCTTCAACAATTAATGGTTTGTCGCCAATATCAACTTTGACTCCAGCCACAACATCAGCCAAAATCCCTTGGGGATCTTCGGTGCGGGGATTGTCTGAGGTGACATAGACGCGATCAGCAAGTCTGGCGGCGATCCCACCCATTAATGGTCGCTTAGTCCGATCGCGATCCCCGCCACAACCAAATACACAAATCAATTCGTGTTGAGCAAAGGGACGCATGGCTCTAAGTAAATTTTCTAAGCTATCGGGAGTATGGGCATAGTCCACAACTACGGTGATATCTTGCTCATCGCTAACTTGCACTCGTTCCACCCGCCCAGGCACATTTTTAAATTCGGGCAGACGATTCACAACTTCTTCTAAGCTCATACCCAAATGTAGCGATGTGGCGATCGCTGCCAAGATATTTTCGACATTAAATCGACCAACTAATGGTGATTTAAAACCGATCGCGCCCTGTGGTGTATGCAAAGTCCCTGTTGCACCATTGGGTAAATAGGTTAAATCCTCGGTATAAAAATCAGCCTGTGAGTTACTAATGCTATAAGTCCAGATCGGTTGATTTTCCAGCATCTGCACCAAACGCTGTCCAAAGGGATCATCGAAATTAATAATCGCTTGACCTTGCAAATAGGTTTCACTAAAGAGCAGAGCCTTAGCTTGAAAATAGTCTTCGAGATTATGGTGATAATCCAAATGATCTTGGGTCAAATTTGTAAATACGCTCACCTCAAACGGGCAACCCAATACGCGCTGCTGGGCTAAGGCATGGGAGCTAACCTCCATCAATCCGACATCACAACCTGCGGCGATCGCTGCGGCAAGTTGCGCCTGTAAGTCTACGGCAAAAGGTGTGGTATGGTTGGCGGTAAGAGAATAACCAGCCCAACGGGTATAGAGTGTACCGAATAGTGCTGATGAATATTGGCTTTGCAGTAAAAACTCGATCAAATGGGTGGTGGTAGTTTTACCATTGGTTCCCGTCACACCGACCAACTTCATCTTTTGGGCGGGATAGTCATAAAAGGCGGTGGCAAGTTTGCTACAAGCGACAACCACATCATCAACGGCGATCGCTTTAGTTTTAGCTAGATCTTGAGAATCCAAATTATCAAATGCAGATTGGGAAATAATCGCCACGATCGCCCCTTGAGCGATCGCCTGTGGCGCAAATTTACCACCATCCACCTGAGTACCAGTCATGCCAATAAACAAGTCACCTTCTTGACAAGTTCGCGAATCCGTAATTAGGCGCTTGACCTCTAAGCCATCTATTGCAGGATGAGAATTCTGATAACCTGCTAATGATAGTAATTGTCCTAGGCGCATAATTATTTATCCCTTTTCAGCAATACAAAATATCCCAGAATTCTGACACAAAAGCTAGTGTTTCAAACAAAAAAAGAGGCGGAAAACACCTCTTTTTTTATTTATTTTTAACGCAGTTGCTCCAACTCTGAACGTAAACTTGCTATTTGTTCCGTGAGTTCCTGAATCTCATCACGCAAACTCGCCTTCACTTTTTTATCTGATTTGTCACTTTCGGGAGCATCATCAACGGTTCTTGCAGTCGTCGTGACTGTGGTTAGCCCTGCCGAGGGTGAATCTACATTGGTGTTAGATGAATTAGTGTTAGATGCGCCATTTACCTGTTGCGCGATAAAGCTATCTACATAACTTCGAGCTTCAGCTTCGGTACTGATCCCCTTATCCGCAAGATCCTGCGTAACTTCATCAAAACTACGTCCCAACATTCTGATATTTTCTTCCCGTTTGATCGGATCTTGGATCACCTCAATTAATGTTGATGTTAAGCCTAGCGTGACATAGTAACCCTTCTGTACAAGTTTACTCAGATCGATAGTATCCATAGAACACCTACAAATATGAACTTTTGTAATATATTCTAGTCGATCGCCTAGTCAATCGACATGCGAATGGTAGCTTCACAATTCTGACTTATAAAACCTTGCAACCAAATCACTAAAAGTAGTTGAGAGCATTTTTAAATTGTTTTTATGGAAACAAAATTTAGGAGAACACCAAGAATCTTGCCAATGTCTGTGATGTAGTAGTCCGTAAGATCGATCTCTACAATTTGCTCAGTTATTTGCAGAAATTTCCAGATTTCCCCAGTCGTGACGATGCCATAAATGGTATCAATATCATTGTTTTCTAGTTCATTGAACAATTGAGCCGCGACCATTTCCGCAATACATTGCCCAAGTCCTGATTTAATATCCTCGTTTTTGGCTTCAACGATCGCAATTACTGGGGCGCTAATCCTGAGTTGTTGTTTGGATAGGCTGATTAGATAATCGCAATAACCTGTAAGTCCTTGTTCGGGGCTAATGCTAAATTCTGTGCCAGAAAATAGACTAATGGGAACTGGCGATCGCCGTCTTAGCTCTAACAAGGTGGGGGCAATCAGAAATTCTGATCGCCCTTTTTCGGTGTTAATCGCAAGGGCAAGGGGAATATTTTCGGCGAGGATCTTTTTAATGTCGTCACTAGGGCGATCGATGTGACATGGGCAAACAAATCAATTTTTTCTTCAATTTGCAAATGAAAGTCTTTTTCGACTTGCCTCAGCGTGAAGTTAGTGTATGCCATTGAATTCTCGTTTTTATTGCTTACTTCACAAGTAAGCTAATCGGCATTTAAGTTGCAATATCACAATTATTACCTTTATTTTTTA
>JBAXTW010000102.1:0-17264 GCA_037129985.1 Pseudanabaena sp. ELA645
GACGAGGGCTAGAAAAGGATCGTTGGCAAATCACTGACGATCCACTAGAACTTGAATGGGAAGAAGTTAAGGTTAAGATTGACTTAGCTGCGGAGCGCTTAATCGCTGCTGAAAGAGATCAACAAAAAATTGCTGTTGAAATTAAAAGTTTTATCAGCGCATCTGCTATCAGCGACTTTCATACAGCGCTGGGACAATTCCTAAACTATAGAATGATGCTAGAGGTTAACGAACCCGATCGCCAACTTTATTTGGCAATTCCCCTAGATGCCTATGAAACATTTTTTCAAAGCAACTTTGCTCAAGCATCAATCGATCGATATCAATTAAGGCTAATTGTTTATGAACCTATTGCTGAGGAGATAGTCAAATGGATAAATTAGAAAATTATCGTTTATACATTCAAGATCTTCTGGAAAGGCATAGTCATTTCAAAACTCAAGATGATGTGGAGAATGAGTTGATTTTTGACCAAGTGCGCGATCGCTATCAGTTGATGCGTGTTGGCTGGAAAGGTTTGAAACGGGTCTATCATACTGTTCTGCATTTTGACATCAAGGACGGGAAAGTGTGGCTACAGCAAAATACAACTGATATTGACGTGGGACAAGAGTTACTAGAATTCGGAATACCGAATGAAGATATTGTATTGGGTTTACATCCTCCTTACAAAAGACCCTATACGGGCTATGGTGTGGCTTAATCCCTGATCAAATAAACATAAGGCAAATTTACAGAGCATCTTAATTTGTTCAAGGAAGTCTTTTATGACACAAGCAATTATTCGTAAATCTTTATATGAGTCAGATTTCTTGTTATGGACTCAAGAAATGGTAACTAAGTTAAAGGCTAAAGATTTTGAGCATCTGGACTTAGAAAACTTAATAGAGGAGATTGAGGGGTTGGGGAGTTCTTATCGTGATGAGTTAGAAAGTCGTTTAGAAACTTTGTTGGCTCATTGCCTCAAGCGGCTTTATGTAAATATGCCTTATTGCTTCAATGGTTGGCAAAATACAATTAAAGAGCAGCGTAGACGGATCGCTCTCAGACTAAGAAAAACTCCTAGCCTTAGAGCCGTTTGGGATGAAATTTTCGATGATGCTTGGGAATTAGCTTTAGGTTCTGTTCGAGATCATTACGAACCAAAAGGCTGGTCAATTCCTGATACATGGCAGTTTGGGCGCGATATTGACACGATGCTCAATGTTATTTTTTGGGAGTAGCGATCGCCCCCTTTACTAGCAAACCTAGCCTTACCCGCGTGCGATATCGTGCCTAAACGTTTAAAATGGTTAAGGCAATCTAGAATCGTTTCAACGTGAATAAAATTCCCCCCTTTGATGTATCACTGCAATATCAACAAATTGGCGATCTTTTAAATAAAGCCGCTTTAGAAGTGCTTGCATCAGGTCAATATATTGGCGGTCAAACAGTGAGTCAGTTTGAAAATGACTTTGCTAATTATATTGGTGCAACTCATGGCATCGCCTGTAATTCAGGTACAGATGCCCTTTATTTAGCCTTGAGAGCTTTAGATATTGGTGAAGGTGATGAGGTAATTACTTCACCGTTTACATTTTTTGCTAGTGCGGAAACGATTAGCATGGCGGGGGCAACACCAGTATTTGTGGATATTGAGGCGCATAGCTTCAATATGAATGTGGACTTAATCGAATCCGCGATTACCGATCGCACCAAGGCGATTATGCCTGTACATTTGTTCGGGCGTTCCGTAGACATGACTAAGCTAATGGCGATCGCCAAAAAGCATAACCTCTATGTAATCGAAGATTGCGCTCAAGCGACAGGGGCAAGTTTTAATGGTCAGAAAGTCGGCAATATTGGAGATGTCGGTTGTTTTAGCTTTTACCCCACCAAAAATTTAGGGGGCTGTGGTGATGGCGGCATGATGACCACTAATAATGCATCGGTTGCGGAAAAGTTGCGAATTTTGCGTGAGCATGGTAGCCCCAAACGCTATTATCACCAATACATCGGCATGAATTCACGATTGGATTGTTTGCAAGCCGCCTTGTTGCAGGTGAAATTACCCTATCTCGATAAATGGAATCATCAACGGCGCGAAATTAGCGATCGCTATACACAACTACTCCAAGCCGCTAATATTCCCCATGTAGTTACGCCCCACCACTGCTCGGAAAGTGTTTGGAATCAATACACAATTTGTATTGGGGATGGTAAGCGTGATTATGTGCAGACCCAATTGCGAGAGCAGAATATCATCACGATGATTTACTATCCTCTGCCTTTACATTTGCAAGCCGTTTATGAGCATCTTGGTCACAAAAAAGGTGCTTTTGCGATCACTGAAGATATATGCGATCGCGTCTTATCTTTGCCAATGTTTCCTGAATTGCGCGAAGAACAACAGGAGCAAGTGGTTAGCGCGTTACAAAAGATTCTCACGGCATAAAGTGTTTTGGGGTAAACACACCTAGATAAAAGTTTAAAGCGGCTCTTTTAAACTTTTATCTGGACTAATTGAAGACCCAATAAACTGTAGCGAGATTATTACGGTATAATTTTCCTAAGAATAACACCAAAAAAGATATGACTGAAAAAACGAAACCACTCAGCAATCACGACATCAGTGATATGAAGCAAACTTATGCAAATGTTACTATGTTACAAGCTACTTCTGTAGATTTAGGTATTGGTTTTGGTCTTACAGAGTTTGTAGAAGCAGATGAAATGACCGCAAAGTATCATACTATGATAAGAATGTCCTTTGAGCAGGCTAGAAGGTTAATTGATAACTTGAATGATGTCTTACAAAATGTTGACAACATCAAGGAAGAGCATGACTAAACGAAAGGTAAAAGATGTTTTATTAGACCCAAGAGGAAAAGAAATAGTTCTTTATGAAGATACATGGCATAACCATATATCGATTGGTCATCCTGAAATGCTTACAAGATATGACAATTTAAAAGATACTGTACAAGATCCCGATCATATTAGGGAAGGTCGTAAGCCATTGACAGAAGAACTATATGTAAAGCAATTTGAATCTGATGCCATCTTTGTTTCCACTAGATATGTGGAAGAACAGATAACAATAGTTACATCCTCGTACGCTGGAAAAGATAAAGCGTCAAGGGGAAGTATTAAGTGGGAGAAGTAGTCATGGTTAAATATCAAGAAGCATATAGAATTGCTTATGACGAGTTTACGGATACATTGTATCTATCCGAAGGACAACCTCAAATTCCTACGGACTCTTATTTAGACGAAGATTATATATTAGTGAGAAAAGTTAATGACATTGTAAAGGGTATTACAATTGATGGGTTCAAAGATAGACATAACGATGAATCTTGGAGTGATGATATTATTTTAAAATATCTACCAGATTTCAGATTATCATCTTTATTGCAATTATTTAAATACCCTATCTCAAACAATGGTATACCTAAAAATACTAGAGATTTTTCAATACTTTTCTAGTATGGCGAAATAGTAGAAATAGTTGTTTTTTAGTTGTTTTTTAACATTAACCAAACTTTTGGTTGGACTACTTCAAAGCCTCCAGAGGCTACAACATCCATTGGGGATCGAGCCAGAAACTATGTCAAAATTGTTCCATAAATATTCCTAAGTAAATAGGTATATTTACCCCAGATTATTGTCGAAACTATCGCTAAGCCATGCCATCAACAACTGCGCCATCAACAACTGAATCTAATAATGTTGCATTGAATTTAGATAAGTTCAATTTAGATAAGTACTTGCGCGATCGCAAACAAGAGGTTGAATCAGCCCTTGACGCTTCGATCGCTATTACCTATCCCGAAAAAATTTACGAATCGATGCGCTACTCGCTGATGGCTGGTGGCAAGCGTTTACGTCCGATCCTCACCCTTGCCGCTTGTGAATTATTAGGCGGCGATCGTGCTACCGCCATGCCAACCGCTTGCGCGATGGAAATGGTACATACGATGTCGTTGATCCATGATGATTTACCAGCGATGGACAATGATGATTTTCGGCGCGGCAAACTAACCAACCACAAAGTTTATGGTGATGATATTGCAATCTTGGCGGGGGATGCCTTACTTGCCTATGCCTTTGAATATATTGCCGCCCAAACCAAGGCTGTACCTGCTGAACGGATTTTAAAGGTAGTTGCCCATTTGGGTCATGCTGTCGCCGCGACAGGTTTAGTCGGTGGTCAAGTCGTTGATCTTGAATGCGAAGGTAAGCCAGATATAACGACCGAAACGCTCACATTTATCCATATTCACAAAACCGCAGCATTGCTAGAGTCCTGTGTCATCTGTGGAGCCTTGCTAGCAGGTGCAAATGATACCGACATCAAGCGCCTATCAACTTATGCTAATAACATTGGTTTGGCTTTTCAGATTATTGACGACATCTTAGACATCACCGCAACTTCTGAAGAACTTGGCAAAACTGCTGGTAAGGATCTCGCAACCCAAAAAGTTACTTATCCTAGCCTGTGGGGTATCGAAGCCTCACAACAAAAGGCTCAAGATCTAGTTACCGAAGCTAAGGAGCAACTTACGAGTTATGGTGATGCGGCTCTACCTTTGATGGCGATCGCCGATTACATTACTAGTCGAAAAAATTAATCACCATTAATCACCATTAATCACCAAAAGACTAAACCATCATTACCACAATCTCTCTCGATTCTAAATTTTTGAACTTAATTCCTGCAATTGATATGAACATCCATCCTGTTGGCGAAATCCTCGATAATCAAGTTCTGCTAATTGCTTTATGTTCTAGCCTGATTGCTCAACTCCTAAAACTATTTATCGAGTTAGCCCAATTCCGACGCATCAGATTCAAAGTCCTATTTGAAACAGGTGGTATGCCTAGTTCACATTCGGCTTTAGTATCTGCTCTTGCCACAGGGATCGGGCGTACTCAAGGATGGGATACACCACAATTTGCGATCGCTACAGTTTTCGCTTTTATTGTCATGTACGATGCCGCAGGTATCCGCCGCGCCGCAGGTAAACAAGCCAAAGTTCTCAATCAAATCATGGTGGAAGTATTTGAAGAAGAGCATGATCCTCTCAAAGAATTATTGGGGCATACACCTGCTCAAGTAGTTGCTGGTTCAGTTTTAGGTATTTTACTGATGTGGTGGTTTTTATAGGCGATAATCTCCATGCAAGATAATTTAAGGCGGCTGTTAGAAACGGTTGCAACGGGGGAGCTTAGCCCAGAAAGCGCTTTAGAAGAGTTGAAATACCTCCATTACGAGTCGGTCGGAGATTTTGCCAAAATTGATCACCATCGCACTTTGCGGACAGGATTTCCTGAAGTGATTTTTGGAATTGGCAAAACTCCTGAACAAATTGTGCAGATCATGCGCGTGATGGAGTCCAAAAATCCTCTGGTAATGGCAACCAAGATTTCCGCGACGGTTTACCAACAAATTCAGCCATCTTTGCGCGGTTTACGATATTTCCCGATCGCCCAGATTTGCTGTCTTGGTGAATCAACCATGAAAAAGCAAGGCACAATTACGATCATCACCGCAGGGACTGCGGATTTACCGATCGCCGAAGAAGCCGCCGTTACAGGTGAGCTATGTGGATTTACGGTCAAACGCCTTTGGGATGTCGGTGTGGCGGGTATCCATCGATTGCTAAGTCATCAAGACTTAATTGCTGATGCGGAAGTAATCATTGTTGTGGCAGGAATGGAAGGGGCGCTGGCGAGTGTGGTCGCAGGTTTGGCAAACTGTCCAATTGTCGCTGTACCAACCAGCATTGGTTATGGGGCAAGTTTTAATGGACTTGCGCCGTTATTGACTATGCTCAATTCCTGTGCCACAGGTGTTGGGGTGGTCAATATTGATAATGGCTTTGGGGCGGCGATGTTAGCAGGTAAGATTTTACGTTTAGCTAGCAATACATAAAGCAGCCGCGTAATTAGCATCAATATCTAATTCATCGGCAAGCAATTTGATTGTCCAGTCACCAATCGGCAAAGTTTTATCACCAGATATTTCTAATAATTGCGAAACATCAACCAGATCAAGAATATTCGCAATCCCTTGCCCTGTGGCTTTACCATAAGCTTCTTTTAGTGTCCATGCTCGATAAAAAGCCAGTCTAGCTAAATCTGAATTTTGGTTTTGTAATTCTTTAATAATTTTTTGTTCCGATCGCAAAAAATAGCGCCGCGCAATCCCCTCAAAATCACATTCAGGGTTGATATATTCCAAATCAATACCCACCTCGCGATCGCTACAAATTGCATAGATAGCTAAATCTTGAGAATGGGCGAGATTAAAATAAATATCGTAATCCCGAATATACGGCTTACCGCGATCGCCATAACTAAACTGAATTTCTTGAGCTAGACAGCCTAACCTCTGCGCTAACAATGCGCGTAAATTCCCCCGTGCTGCCACAAAATTTCGTCTAAGATATTCACGTTTAAATCGATCAGCCCGCGATCGCTCATCTTCAGACAAAAATAACCAGAGGCGATCGAAATCTATTTCTGAAATATCAAGTCTAACTTGATGGAGGTCTAGATATCGTGTCACAATTTAATAGATTTGGAGATGGGATTGAAACAAACTCTGTAAATAAACTCTATGAACTTACCCCTAATAATCGGCGCATTAATAGTCTCATTACTGCTGTTATGGTGGCTGCTCAGCGTCATCAAGGCTAGTTTCAAAACAGCATTTTTAGTAGTCGCGGTTATTTTTACAATCCAAGTCCTCACAGGCGTTGGTCCCCAACAAATATTTAATCAGGTAGGGGATTGGATTGGAGTTTCTTTAACTAGATTTTTGGGATGGCTACAAAGATGGGGCGATAAAGGCAAAATTGATCCAGATCTTAAAAAGCAATCTGCAATTTGGTTATTTCAACTCGCTGCTGAACTTTTTATTTAGTCATAAAGGCGGTGCAATGCACCGCCTTTGTTCAAACTAGCCTCCAGCGATCGCGGGGATGATGCTCACTTCATCACCATCTTTCAGTACAGTGGCGGCTCCTTGCAAAAAGCGAATATCCTCGCTGTTGACATAAAAATTAACAAAGCGGCGAAGAACGCCCTGCTCATCACAAATACGCGCTTTGAAGCCAGAAAAATTAGTTTCTAGGGCATCAATAATTTCTTGAACCGATTTACCATCGCATTCTACGGTGGCTTGGTTGTTGGTCAGTTGTTGGAGCGGGGTAGGGATTAAAACTTTAACGGCCATATTTTTGGTATTAATTCAGAGAACTTTAGACTTAGATTTTGTCATATCTCTACATTCTAATCAAAACCGATTACAGTCATGCCAATGCAAAGCGCTGTAATTATTACAGACAAAAGATTGAAAGCGCCGCTTTCAATCTTTTAAGACAGTATTCAACGTCTAACCTTACCAGCAAATCCTGAAGCCTTAAATTGCTTGAGTTCCAATGGTTCGGGCTGTTCCGCAGGAATCGCTACCATAATTTCAAAATCACTTTTCCCCGCAGGAATCTGCTCAACTGCACCCAGCCGCGCTCTTTCAGGCATCGCATCATTACCATTAGCGTCATAAATTCGCCCAAAAACGTCGGCATTGTAAACGACTTTACCCGACGAGTTATTCGCCTCTCCCTTGATCATGTAACATCTTGCTGACATGATGCCGCCACCCAGCACCATGTTTTTACCCGCATCACCTGTGCATGGCCCATAAACAACATTAGTCAGCTTTATTTGCACATTTGCCCAAACTGGAGCGCTTAAGGCAAAGGTGCAGAAACAGAGTAGAAGCGATAAAGCTGTAACTTGGAATGTTTTCAAAATACGGGAGAGTTGCCCTGCCGAAGGCAGGGCAACTCTCCTCTCTGCCTCACTTGCTTGAAAGTTACTATAAATAAAATCGATGGTGTTAAAGCTTGTCATCTTAAAATTTGGGATCGCCATATATAAACCTAAAGAATGTCTTCTTTGACGTGCTAAAATTCATCTTAGCTCTTGAAGGAGGTCTGTTTTTCATGCAACTTTGTTTAGTACTCGCAACATTACCAGAAGCGTATAGAATTTTCGATCCACTGGTAAACGTTCTTCCCGTCATTCCCGTATTTTTCTTGCTACTTGCTTTCGTATGGCAAGCTGCTGTCGGGTTTAAGTAAGTTTTAAGTAGGTTTGAATTAAATTAAAAAATTAATAAAAAAACTTATAAAAACTTATAAAAATTTTCAATTACATTATGTAAATTGAGATTTTGCAATACATAAAATAAAAATGATATAAGCGATCGGGGTGGCGGCAACGCTGCCCCGTTTGCTTATAGCAGTCCTAAACATTTATGAGAAATATAAGGCTTCGACTTCGCTCAGCCAACATACATGCTGGCTGAGCGAAGTCGAAGCCTCTTACAACTCATTTAGGATTGCTATAGTGGTGCGTGGCAAAGCCACGCATCAATAAATTATTCACTTTATGACTTTTTAATAAACTATGGAAACCATCGGACGTTGGACGAACAAATTTTTGATGTTCAATTTGTTCTTAGTATTTTTCTTTTTTGCATGGCTACTAGTCGCCCTCGGCGGTGAAACGCTCAAAATCAATCTTGGTTTAGAGCTATGGCGACAACTGTGGGAGCCATTGATTCAACCTGTTTTAGGTATCGTCATGGCTGGCGCGATCGCTAGTGGTATTATCTCTAAGGTCAAACAAAAGATGGCTAAATCTTAAATTTGTCGCACCCAGCCATTAATCGTAAATCGACTATCAGAAAAATATTCCGATGGGCAGTTTACAGGCAAAACCTCATGCATACAGTAGCTGGGAAAAAAGATGATGGTATTGTTAGTCGGTTCGATCGCTTTAAATGATGAAGCCGCGACTGCATATCCGTTTTCAATTTTGCTGTCGTAGATGATTAACTCGCCCCCTGTGAATGGTTTAGGTTCGCGATGATAATAATAGACATAGGTAAGAACTCGTTTCGCACTGTCGGGGCTGCCCGAGTCGTTGTGGAGCTTGTAATAATTACCATGATTATGGGCGGTCATTTGCGATTCAATCTGATCGATCGCAAAATTGTTGATACCCAAATGAGTAATAATCTGGGGTGTAATTTTCCAGATCATCTTGATAATTGATTCTGAGAATTCAGGGAAATACGGTAGAAAAAACGATCGCCGATAGTTGGGATCACTTGCAGAATTTGTAGTTGGCTCAAATTCAGGTTGCTTATTAATACTATAGCGCAATAATTCGGTTACCTGACTTTCTGGCAAAAAATTATCGATTAGAGCATAGGGGGATGGAACAATTTCCGCCTTTGGGGAATTATCCAAGAGGATAGAATCATTAATTCTGGATGGTTTCGGCTCATTGATACTCAGAATTGGTTGAGATCTTGGCACGGTATGAATATCTAAATTTTGAGAAATATCTTGCCGATGTTTGATTAACCAGAATCCAATTTCTAGTTGACGCTCTACTAAAATACATTCAAAGTTTCGCCAGAAGAAACTATAGTTAGCCCGTTTGGATTCTACTTCTAAATTCAGTCCATAAATGAAACTTTGCTCAAGATTTAACAGCAATCCTAGATCTTCAGTAGACATCCAAAATCCAGACTTAGCAATATGTTCAATATAATCAAGCTGTTGAATCAGTCGAGTGACTTGACACTTATCTTCTTCAGAAATTATGCGAGATTTTAAATATTCAGTTTGGATGCTCATAACAACTCCGAAATAATTAGAAGAGACTTAATACCAACTTGGCATTAACAAGATTGGTGGATCGTATGAACTTGCTTGCATATTTTTACCTGCTAATTTTGAAGTTAGTTGCTCAGCGATCGCCCCAGAAATTTGCCCCGTACCCGCAATATCAAAAAATGGTAAGGCAATATTCACATTTGCCTGACTTAGTAATTGATCCAATAGTCTTTCCAATGATGCAGGAGATTTACGAATTGGTAATTCACGCTCCTCTGAGATATTAAATTTCTTTCTGGATAAACTGCGTAAGTCGGCGATCGCTTCATCTAGAGTCCCTAGAGTATCAACCAGTTTATTGTCTTTAGCTTGCCGCCCCGTGTAAATTCGTCCATCGGCAAGTTTACGCACCACTTCTAAATCCATTTTTCGCCCCTGAGCAACATCGCTAATAAATTCCTGATAGGTACTTTGCAATAGTTCTTGCAAGAGTTGCCGCTCTGGTTCAGCTAATTCCTTAAATGGCGAAAAAATATCTTTATAGGGACCAGTTTTGATCGTTTGTGATTGAATACCCACCCGATCTAGTAATTCCTTCGCATTAAACCCGCTCAAAATTACGCCGATACTCCCCGTTAATGTACCTGCGTTCGCATAAATTTTAGTCGCGGGACTTGCCGCATAATAGCCGCCACTGGTTGCTTGATCGAGCATACTCACGACCACAGGTTTTTTTGCGCTTAAGTCCTTAACTGCTTCGTATAGCTCTTTGCTAGCGCCAACGGTTCCCCCAGGGCTATTAATTGAAAGTAAAACTCCTTTTACCGATTCGTCATCAATTAAGTCGCGGAGGCGATCGCGTACTCCCATCGCGCCTGATGCTGAAGCCCTTCCCCCTGAAATTGCACCATCCAGTGACACTAACTCAAGGCGATCGCGATCGAGTACTTTCTTAAAATTTAGCGACTCATCCATCTGGCGGCGTTGAATGCCAAATGTGGCGGAGATAAAGCAAACTGCGACTAAGGCGAGAGCAATGATGCGATTAAGTTGCATAGGGATTTTTTGTGGCGGTTAGTCCAGTTTAATATATCGCCAGCCCGAAAGCTCAAGACTGGGCTAGCAACCCATTTAGCTTTCGGTAACTCATCCTTTGTGCGGTAAAATCATCACTTGTAACAAAACTACTAATTTAACTAGCTTTTTTGTAAGCTTTCTTTACAATCATGACCAATAGAGCCTTCGGCAAAGTTTCTACTCCAAAAGTTCCAAAAGATAAAGAAATAGTTCGCGATTATTTTAATTCCACTGGATTCGATCGCTGGCGGCGCATTTATGGCGAAGGTGATGTCAATCGCGTCCAACGTGACATCCGCACAGGGCATCAACAAACTGTTGATTATGTGTTGGCATGGTTCAAGAATGATAAAAATGCTGCCGAACAGAAAGTTTGTGACGCAGGTTGTGGAACTGGCAGTTTGAGTATTCCTCTTGCCGCGATGGGTGCAAAGGTATATGCCAGTGACATTTCCGAGAAAATGGTCGGTGAGGGCAAGAGTCGGTCAGCCGATCCAGCGAATCCTGTATTTGAAGTCAAAGACTTGGCAACTCTATCGGGAGAATATGACACGGTGATTTGTTTAGATGTGTTGATTCACTATCCCGATCGCGACTCAGCAGCAATGATCGAGCATCTTGCCTCTCTCACGAAATCACGACTCATCCTCAGCTTTGCCCCCAAGAATCCCTACTACATCCTCATGAAAAAAGTGGGTGATATGGTTCCCGGTCCAAGCAAGGCAACCCGCGCTTATTTGCATAAGGAGTCAGATGTGCGCCGCGTTCTTAAGAAGTTAGGTTTCACGATCAAGCGCAAAGAGTTCACTGCAACTTCTTTCTATTTTTCGCGCCTGATTGAAGCTGTTCGTAATTAAATTAAAACTTATATAAAACATGTAGGGGCAACTCATGAATTGCCCCTACATGTTTTATGTAAGTCCCAGAAGGGAATGGCGGCGCGAAGCGCCGCAACTCTATTTTTTGGTTTTAAACTGCGGCAGAAACAAACTCTTGTTCTTCATTAAGCTGTTCCAACATCGGTGCGATCGCTAATTCTGTACCACGATTAGAGCGATCGCTCTGAAAATCTAGAGCCGCCTTAATCAAACCTTGAAAAAGGGGATGAGGACGACTGGGGCGAGACTGGAACTCAGGATGGAATTGAGTAGCAATAAAATAGGGGTGACTAGGAAGCTCGATCGCTTCAACTAGACGACCATCGGGAGAAGTCCCACTAACTACATAGCCTGACTCAATAAAAAGCGATCGATAGGCATTATTGAACTCATAGCGATGACGATGGCGCTCATAAATCACTGACTCCTCATAGAGCTTATGCGTCAGAGTATTCGGCACAAGACGGCATGCATATAGCCCCAGACGCATCGTACCACCAAGATTGACGACATCCTGCTGTTCTGGTAATAAGTGAATTACAGGATTGGGCGAATCTGGCGCAAACTCAGCACTATTCGCGGCGGTGAGTTGTCCCACATTTCTCGCCCAATCAATTACGGCGCATTGCATTCCCAAGCATAAGCCTAAAAAAGGAATCTGGCGATCGCGAGCGTACTGCACTGCGGCGACTTTCCCATCTACACCACGATTACCAAATCCGCCAGGAACAACGATCGCATGGACATCATTTAAGAATTTATCCGCGCCATATACCTCGATATCTTCCGAATTAACCCAGCGTAAATTAACATTACTATTGACAGCGATCGCACCATGTTTGAGAGCTTCGATTACGGAGAGATAGGCATCGGTCAAGCGTACATATTTGCCAACGATCGCCACTTCCACATGATGTTCAGAACGATATAAACGCTCCACTAGAGTCTGCCAACTGCGAAGGTCTGGCTCACGTTGTTCCATCCCTAATATTCGTAATACTTGTTCCGCTAAACCCTCTCGTTCCATCGCTAATGGAACTTCATAAATACTTTTCACATCCTGCCCCGTCATCACACATTCAGGCAAAATATTACAAAACTCAGAGATTTTGTCTTTAATATTTTGCGGTAAAGGGCGATCGCTTCGACAGACTAAAATATCGGGCTGAATCCCTACAGATTGTAATTCTTTGACCGAGTGCTGTGTGGGCTTGGTTTTCATCTCCCCTGCGGAAGCGATCCAAGGCATTAACGTAACATGCATATAGACCACATTTTGTCGCCCCACATCTTTACGAAACTGACGAATGGCTTCAATAAATGGCAGTGACTCAATATCGCCAACCGTACCACCGATTTCCACAATTACCAGATCGGGATTACCATTTTTAGCAACCCGATGGATGCGTTCTTTGATTTCATTGGTGATATGGGGAATAACTTGAACAGTACCACCCTGATAATCTCCGCGTCGTTCTTTATTAATTACGCCTTGATAAATTGCCCCAGTGGTGACATTACTCAACTTGGATGTGGATGTGTCCGTAAAGCGTTCATAATGCCCCAAATCCAGATCGGTTTCTGCACCGTCTTCAGTCACAAAAACTTCCCCATGCTGAAATGGACTCATCGTCCCTGGGTCAACGTTGATATAGGGATCGAGCTTCAGAATCGCGATCGAATAATCCCTTGATTTAAGTAATCGTCCCAAACTGGCGGCCACGATACCTTTACCAATACTAGAAACAACTCCGCCAGTCACAAAGATATACTTAGCCATAAAATTTCGTTAAAAGCACTGAAATGTATTCATTGAGAAATCTTGTTCTGTTATAGGGGCAATTCATGAATTGCCCCTACGATGTTTTTTGCGTAAGCCATGCTGGCTTTATTTGCCAGCTTTAGGAACTACAGAAACAATCAGCATATTATCGGGTTGTAACAACTCCTTCGCTGCGCGATTGACCTGCTCTAAAGTTACAGCCTCAATCCGTTGGGGAAACTTGTAAAAGTCGCCAATCGGTAAGCCGTAACTCTCATCACTTAGCAATGAGCTAGCAATGCTATCAGGTTCAGCAAACTGCGTAGAGAAGCTATTAATCAATCCTTTTTTTGCAACATCAAATTCAGATTGAGTAATGCCTTTATCGCGGATATCTTTGAGAAGTGTCACAGTAGCCGAGATCGCTTTTTGAGTGTCTTTACCACTAGTTTGCATTTGGACACCAAATGTCCCCTCTGGCGGTTTACCTGCTTGGAAATAGCTGTAAATGCCATAGGTCAAACCAAGGCGATCGCGAATTTCTGAACCAAGACGGCTAGATAATGTATCACCACCTAAAACTTGATTCAATAAAATCGCAGGATAATATTGGGGATCAGAACGGGAAATACTCGCATGACCCATTAAAGTGACAGCTTGAGTCTTACCCGCCAGAGCCACTTGCTTTTCGGCGGTGGCGGTAAACTTAGTCAGTTTCGGAAATTGAAACTTCGGCGCATTGCCTGTAGGTTTCCAACTACCCAACTTCTCTTCGAGCAAATCTTTAACTGCAACAGGATCAAAATCACCCATGAGCGTCAGAATCGCTTTGTCAGGACGGTAATAGGCTTTATAGAAATTGACCAGATCTTCTCTCTTTATAGATTTAAGGCTTTCTTCAGTTCGCATCGCATTGAATGGATGTCCCTTGGGATAGAGCGTTGATTGAAAAATCCTCCGAACCAGAGAATTAGGGCTATCTAGTTCCGATTTGAAAGCTAGTAAATTTCGTTGAAGGTTAAGTTCAAATTCCTTGGCTGGAAAAGTAGCGTTTTGCAATAGGTCAGCCAACTGATCGATCACAATTGGTAAGTCAGCAGCCATTGCTAGCCCTGATATACCGACACTTTCACGCCCTGCGCCGATCCCTAATCTTGCGCCACGATTTTCTAACCGAGAAGCCAGGGTCAATGCATCTTTGGTCGTCGTGCCATTGGGAATATTTTGAGCCGTGAGTGAGGCTAGTCCCGCCTTCGCAATTGGATCAAAACCTGTCCCTGCATTGATTTCGCCGACTATAGTTACGGCTGGTGTGCTGCGATCGCTCAATAGCAATACCTTTAACCCATTTGACAGGCTGAAGCTTTCAGGTTTTACTTGTACGGGTACTCCTGCTTTGGCAATCAAGGCGCTTTCAGGTAAATATTTAGCTACTTCCGCAGGATCAACGGGAGTACTTGGTTTAAACGCATCGGAAGAATGAGCTTGACTGGGACTAGTTCCCGACTGCGCCGTAATCACCGATGGCTCAAAATAGCCGACCACACGGCGATCGCTTTGCAAATATTTTTTAGCCACACGCTTGACATCAGCACTCGTGACCCGATCAACTGCACTCAAATAAAGATCACTATAGCGATAGTCTTTAGCAACTGTTTGGTTAAAACCGATTTGAATAGCTTGAGAATTAATATCCCGATTACCAAGGATATAACTAGCTCGCATACTGGTTTTAGCGCGTTCCAGTTCCGATTGGGCGATCGGTTGAGTTTTCAATTTTTCAATCTCCGCGAGTAATAGACGCTCAAGATCCGCTAAGGACTTACCCGCCGTTGGTGTCGCGTTTAAGAAATACCAGCCAGTGCCAATTTGCGCCGAAGCACTGCCACTAGCGCTGCTGGCTAAACCTGTTTCCACAAGTGCTTGATAAAAGCGAGAACTGCGCCCTGAGGTCAAGATGCTATCCATCACATCGATCGCCGCTACATCAGGATCATCCACCTTGGGCAAATTCGGATATACCACTTGCAAAAATGGGACGCTACCAGGCTCTTTGAGAATGATCGGCTGTTTTGCGGATTTGGGCTGTGGTGGTTTGGGCTTGCTTTTTTGAGCTTCTGGGCTGATTAAAGTGTTCGGTTTTGGTGGAGCAGCGATCGCGCCATAAATTTCGCGGACTTGTTTGAGAGTTGCTTCCGTCTCGAAATTACCAACGATTACCAAAGTCGCATTATCAGGACGATAAAAAGTACGGTAATAATTTTGAATGTCTTCGACTGTATAGTTCTCAACCTCTGGACGGTAGCCAATCACGGGCCATCCATAGGAACTATCAGGATAGGCGGCTAACATCAGCTCTCGATAAAGTCTTGTGCCAGGACTATTATTACCACCATCAAGTTCTGACAAAACTACAGTGCGTTCGCTCTTCAGTTCTGGTTCACCCGCGACCGTATTTACCATGCGATCGGCTTCTAGTCTGAGCATCGCCTCCAGCTTATCGCTGCCAGTTGTGCCGAAATAGGCGGTCATGTCATAACTGGTGAAAGCATTGGAATTACTACCCAAAGCACTAAATAAGCGCCCAAACTGGATCGGACGTTCCTTTGTTCCCTTAAACATTAAATGCTCAAGTTGGTGAGAAATACCCGTAATCCCCAATTTTTCATTTTGGGAACCAACGCGATACCAGACTTGGACGCTGACCACGGGAGCCGTATTTACCTGTTTTGTTAAAACCGTCAAACCATTATCTAAAACTGTTTTAACCACATCACCCGTCAGTAAATCAGGCGATTGAGCAGCCGACTGATTAAGGATCTCAGGTTTGGCGGCTAAGGCTTGCTCACCTGAAAGATCGGGAAGTAGCGAATTAAATGGTAAATTAAAAGAAAAACTACCGAAAATCACAACCGCGATCGCTGCGGCTAAACCACGACTCAAAAAAGAGAGCATAAAATTACGCTTCACCAAGATCTCCACAAAATACAAACTTTATTATAGTTGCGCTAAAGTAATCGCGATAATTGATTGTCAGTCCGACAAAGACATATAATCTTAAGATAACTTTTTAGTTGTACTTTTTAGTTGTATTGAGCTAACGACGAAGATTCATGCCATCCCCTACTTCTTCCTCCCTCCGAAATACCTTTGCTAGAACTGAGATTCGCCGTCTCCAAGACTTGCTGCCGCCAGAGTTACAGGCTTGGGTAAAAGTCCTAAATGCCGATGGTGTACGTCCGCCCCTAATCGCCTGTGAAGAAGCTGGTGGCGATGAAGTGGTAATTTTGATCGATATGGTGCGTTGGGAACGTATGGCGGAGGATCAGCGGAATCTCCTGTATTGGCATGAAGTCGCCCGTATTCAAAATGATGCAGTCCCCAAAGATGGCTGGGAAGTTGCCGCATTAGCGATCGGTTTGGGCGGTGCTGTTGGTGAGTTATGGGTACAAAATGGGTTGCTGTTTGCGCTAGCTCTGGGGATTTGCGGCGTGGCGGGTTTTCAGTTATGGCGTAAGGGTACAAGCAAAAAGGATATTCGTAATTTGATTGAAGCCGATCAAGGGGCGATTCGTTTAGCGGTTCGTAATGGTTATCCTTTACCTGCGGCTTATAAAAGTTTGGGTAGTGCGCTCAAAATTATGTTGGGTGATGTATCGAAGGGGCGATCGCGTACTTTAATCGAAAAACGTCTTGATGCTCTTCGTTCTGAGGCAAATAAAGCCAGACGCAATTACGATAATTAGATAATAAGCAGGAGGGCGCTTTGCGCCCTCTTGTGTTAAGTGAGTTTGATCGCAAAATGTCATAAGTAGCTGGTTGCAATTAAATATAAGATGTTGTGGGATGGGCATCTTGCCCGTCAAC
>JBAXTW010000103.1:0-16912 GCA_037129985.1 Pseudanabaena sp. ELA645
TGACTGTGAAAGATGCTCAGAATGTCGATCGCGCTCTTAAAGTTATTGCTGAAAACCAAAAGGGGAGACAAGAGCAAAGGTAAAGAGGGTTGTGACTGTACTGAGGTTTCTATGGCAGATATTTTAAGCGCAAGCAACAGTATGAACTTTGATATCGACTTGAAGGGTTTTACGCAGGACTTTGAGAATGGTGGTGAGATTATCCATTGTGGGATTTCCTTTTGCAGAGAGCATTCTATGAAGGCTTTTGCTGGGTTTAGATGTGGCGATCGCTAGTTCTTCAAATCCGATAGTTGCATTAACTAGATCTCTCAATATGAGTCTTGCAATTTCTGGTTCGCCGTTGAGGAAAAGGGAAATAGCTTCGTCAAGTAAAGCGGTGGCAAATGCGGAATCTCTTTGGATTCTTGCATTAACCGTTTCTTTAAAGTCGCGTGTTAGGGGTATAGTTGTCATTTTTTCTTTTTCTTCTTTTTGTCGATTTCTTCTTTGATAGCTGCTTGTCTAGCCTCTTTTTTGCGCCTTTTATACTCTTGATGCAGTTCTTTAGCTCGTTCAATATCGGATTGTTGACCTTTTTTCGTGCCTCCACCAAACAGAACTATGAGTTGATTACCATCTTGGGCTAGATAAATTCGGTATCCTGCGCCCCAATCAATTCGATATTCGCCAATCCCATCAAACCATTTGATGTTTGATGTGTTACCTAGCTCTAGACGCGATTTGGCAACTGTCACTTTTGCCGCAGCGATCGCATCTAGATTGTCGAACCATTTTTGATAGGGGTTTGAACCATCTTCTTGGATATATTCTTGAACTTTCATACTAGATACTAGAGTAACTTATATGTTACTTTTGGTCAAGGTATATTTTAATAATTTGCAGGATATGGTGGATTATCTGGTGGATCGTATGGTGCTGGCATTACTGGTGGCATTGCTGGCTCGTATTTCTCCTTTTCCGCTAATTTCACTTTATTGATTTCATTTTCTGCTAAATTATAGAGATCTGAATCGTTTTGAATTCCTAAAGAAATCTGTTTAGCATATTCAAAGTCAGAAATAGCTTTTTTACTTTCGCCTAACATTGCAAAAATAACAGCCCGATTAAAAAAGGGATTTGCAACCTTGTTCTTAGATATGGAAATGGCACTATCACAATCTTTTTTTCCCTTATTCAATTTATCGGAGCGATCTTGCGCTGTTTTTTGAGCAATCAATCGATATTCACCACATCTATTGTTATATGCATCAAAGTTATTTGGATCTAGAGATATTGCTGTAGTAAAATCTTGAATTGCACCTCCATGATCCTTTAGTTGTCGTCTTGCTAGACCTCGATCTATATAAGCAGCAGTATATTTAGGATTTAGTTGAATAACCATTGTTAAATCTTGAATCCCTCCATTAACATTCTTTTTAAGTAGCTTATCTTTAGCTCTAAGGTAAACTTCCTGAGCTTTGTCTTGCTGAGATTGCTGAGGCGTTTTCACTTCTGGATTATTGACTACAGGCTGATAAAAATTTTTGCTGCGGATGTATTCAAATATTGATAAAAGCCCCATCACAACAAATCCAAAGCTTAGCACAATCGCAAAAATATTTTTTGAATCTAAATGAAGATTTTGGATGATAGTTTTGTTGACCACTGCATCAATTTTATCAGCAATTTTATGCGGATTACGATGAATTTTTTGTGATGCATTTGTGGAGTTTTGTGTATTGTCTGAACCACCTTGATTGCTCTTAATTTTTGGATCACTATCTCTAGACGTAGCAGAATTTGCTCCATCTGGGAAATCTACTTTTTTAGGCGACCCACTGCCTCCTTTGTCCAAGTACTAAAAGTCGGAAAGTATTTTCTGACAGTATTCTCCGTATCCAGTTCTGCCTCATAGGTCAGCGACACAAAGGGCGGTAATGCCGAAATCGCACCCTTGAGTTTTGCTGCCGCAGGTTTATCTGGCTCATTGAGCTTGCCAAGAATTTTTTGTAATAATTCTAATACCAACGCATCATCAGGAGGATTAGTCGCGATCGCAGCTCCTTCAGCTATAAGTTCCGCAACAACAACTTCAGCTTCATCATTAGCAATATCTGAGCCTGACGTAATCTGAGCAATTAGATCCCACTTTTCCTGCTCAAAATTACGAATCTTCTTGCGTAACTCTCCAATTTGCTGCTCAATCCTTACCTGTTCCTCTGGTGCGATCGTCACCAAAGTTCTCCGTTTTCCCGCCAATTGGTCGCGCAAAAGCTTTATATCGTCTTCGAGTTGCTCAAGATGTTGGGCAGACATACAAATTCACTAATTATTTAGCAAGGTTTAATTAATTATGGCAATTCTAACCCAAAATGCAAGCTATGCCAGTTAAAACTCTATACCTACTAGAAACTAAAGTGATCGCCTCGCCTCTTAAATTATGCGATCGCGATCAAGTGCAATAGATTTATAAGATTAGCCAGCAGACAGAGCTTTGAGGGTTGGATAGTTTGGAGGTCATCACTTTCAGATAGCTGAGCATGATAAAGATCCCAAGATTGTTGGAGATTCATCCAGAAATCAGCCGAAGTGGAAAAGAACCGAGCCAAGCGTAAAGCCGTGCTAGGCGTAATACCGCGACGACGATTAACAATCTCATTTACCCGTTGATAGGGAACATGAATAGCATAGGCTAGGTCACGCTGGGATAAGCATAGAGGAAGCAGAAATTCTTCCAACAACATTTCACCAGGACTCTATGCCTATTTCTTACCCAATGGCAACCTATTTTTTAATGGTAAAACTCCAGAAAATCCTCCACGCTTTCCTGCATGGCAAAACTTTAAATCAGGCGTAGTTGCCGAAGTCGAGCCTTCAGGAAAAATTATTTGGGAATATCAACATCCCGATCACCACCATGACGGGCGGCGCTTAAAAAATGGTAACACGATCATTTTAGCGATCGAGAAAGTTCCCGCAGAACTAGTTCCAAAAATCCAAGGTGGCGTTCCCAATACGGAAGTAAATGGCACAGATATTTATACTGATGTACTTTACGAAGTCACTCCCGCAGGTGAAATTGTCTGGACATGGCACGCCCATGAACATCTCGATCCTGAAACCGACATCATCACGAAGCAGGATTTACGCCATGAATGGAGTCATGGTAACACGGTCGGTGAATTAGCTGATGGAAATATTATTGTCAGTTTCCGTAATATTTCCACAGTGGCGATTATCGATCGCCAAACTAGCGAAATTATCTGGCGCTTAGGTTCCGATGTCTTAGCTCATCAACATTATCCCCATGAATTAGCGAATGGCAACATTCTCATTTTCGATAATGGAACCCATCGTCAAAACATCCCACTGCCATACTCTCGCGTCATTGAAGTAAATCGCGCCACTAAGGAAATCGTCTGGCAATACCACGATAAACCTGCTCAGAATTTCTTCAGCCCTTACATTTCAGGCGCTCAGCGCTTACCCAACGGTAATACTTTGATTACCGAAGGAAACTTTGGACGCTTTTTTGAAGTAACGACAGAAGGTGAAATTGTTTGGGAATATGTCAATCCATATTTTGCCAGTCGTCAGTCTGACAATACTCCAGCCCTAGCCCAAGGTGAAAATAACGCTGTTTTTCGAGCTTTTCGGTATGCGGCGGAAGAGATTCCGTGGCTGAAGAAATAACCCCTAGCCCAATAATTTTGGTAGGGGCAATTCATGAATTGCCCCTACCTTAAATACAATCCTGAATTCAACTACTTTTTAATAGCTTCTTATGACTATCAAATACAACAAACTCGGCGATAGCGATTTACTGATTTCGGACATTACCCTTGGCACAATGACTTGGGGTAATCAAAATACGATCGCTGAAGCTCACGAACAATTAGATTATGCTTTTGATAATGGTGTGAACTTCCTTGATGCGGCGGAAATGTATCCCGTGCCAGTCCAAGAAAAGACCCAAGGTTTAACCGAAAGCTATATCGGTGAATGGCTAGCCAAGCGCCAACGCGATAAAGTCATCGTAGCAACCAAAATCGCGGGACCTGGGCGCGGATTTGCTTGGCTCCGTAGTGGTGTGCAGAAGATCGATCGCGCCAATATCGAACAAGCCGTTAACGACAGCCTGAAACGTCTGCAAACCGACTACATCGACCTCTATCAAATCCACTGGCCCGATCGCTATGTACCTAGTTTTGGAACAACTGTTTATGATGTTACCCAAGAGCGTGAAACCGTTCCCATTTCCGAACAACTCGCCGTATTTGACGACCTGATTAAGGCGGGTAAGATTCGCCATCTTGGTGTTAGCAACGAGACTCCTTGGGGACTGGCAAAATTTGCCCATGTAGCCAAGAAGAAGGATTTACCAAAGATTGTTTCGATTCAGAATGCCTATAGCCTTTTAAACCGCGCCTTTGATGGAGCCTTAGCCGAAGCTTCCCATCATACGAATGTGCCACTGCTTGCCTACAGTCCTCTCGCTTTCGGTTTGCTAACTGGTAAATATCTCCATGATAATCCTCCCAAAGCGCGTCTCAATGCCTTTACAGGATTTGGCGATCGCTACCGTAAGCCCAACGTCACCAATGCTGTCGCGGCATATGTGGAAATTGCCAAAGCCCACAACATCAAACCTTCAGCCCTAGCCCTAGCTTTTGCCCGTAGTCGTTGGTTTGTCGCCAGCACCATCATCGGCGCAACCAGCCTCGATCAACTCAAAGAGAATCTTGATAGCGTCAACGTAGAACTCGATCCCACAATTTTTGCCGAGATTGATGCGGTAAATGCCCTGTATCCTAACCCCGCACAATAAACCAATTACCAATTACCAATCACCAATCACCAATCACCAATCACAATGTCCAAAATCCAACTCTACAGCGCCAAAGCTTGCCCCTATGCCCATCGCACCCGTCTCGTTCTAGGCGAAAAAGGGATCGAATTTGAATATACCGAAATTGACTTGCAGAATAAGCCTGAATGGTTCTCGACAATTTCCAAATATGGCAAAGTTCCCGCCATTCGTCATGGTGAGAATGAAGTTTATGAATCAGCAATTATTAATGAATATCTAGAAGAAGTATTTCCTGAACCTGCATTATTACCTAAAGATGCTGGATCTAAAGCGATCGCCCGTATTTGGATTGATTATGCCAATACCAAATTCACGACTGGCTTCGGTAAGTTGCTACGCGGCAAAACTACAGAAGAACAGGATCAGGGTCGTGTTGAACTAAACGAAGCGATTCTATTCATTGAGAATGAAGCTTTGGGTAAGCGTTCAGGTGAAGGCGATTACTGGTTCGGCGAGGATATTTCCCTTGTCGATCTCACTTTCTATCCTTGGTTTGAGCGTATTCCCACCCTAGCCCATTATCGCAATTACACGATTCCTACTGAAGCCGTACTTGTTAAACGCTGGTGGGATGCTGTAAGCGATCGCCCTGCGGTCAAAGCGATCGCCAATCCCGTTGATTTCTACATTGAACGCTATTCCCGATTTATTCAACAACCTGTTGCCGTTTAGCCCTCACCCCCCAGCCCCCTCTCCCATTGGGAGAGGGGGAGCCAAATTTCTTCTCTTATTCTTGTTCCCCTCTCCTGCGGGAGAGGGGCTAGGGGTGAGGGTTCTACAAAATTATTTTTAGAGAAAACCCATGAGTCAAAAACGTCAATTTCGATTAGGTGCATTTGTTCAAGCTACTGGTCATCATGTTTCTGCATGGAGACATCCTGATGCTCAAATCGATGCAGGACATAACTTTGAACACTACAAGCAAATCACTCAAACTGCCGAACGTGGTCTATTTGACACCATTTTCTTAGCCGATAGCCCTGCGGTATGGGGTGGATCACCTGAAACCCAGAGCCGTAACGGTAAAATTGCTCACTTCGAGCCTGTTACCCTCTTTTCCGCACTTTCCGCCGTTACTACCCATATCGGCTTTGTCTCTACAGCTTCTACTACCTACGAAGAACCTTACACCTTAGCCCGCAAATTCGCCTCTCTCGATCATCTCAGTGCGGGTCGTGCCGCATGGAATGTCGTCACCACAGGTAATGAGAATGCGGCAGCTAACTTCGGTTTAGAGCATCATCCCGAACATAGTCAGCGTTACGAACGTGCTGAAGAATTTCTCGAAGTTGTGAAAGGACTTTGGGATAGTTGGGAAGATGATGCTTTTATCGCCGATCGCGAATCTGGCATTTATTTTGAAGCAGAGAAATTGCATACTCTCAATCACAAAGGGAAGTATTTCTCAGTCAAAGGACCTCTGAATGTCGCTCGTACTCCCCAAGGCTATCCTGTAATTGTCCAAGCGGGAGCTTCGGAACCAGGGCGGGAATTAGCGGCGCGTACTGCTGAAGTGATCTTCACCGCAAACCAAACCCTTGCTGATGCTCAGGAATTTTATAGTGATGTTAAAGGTCGTCTCGCTAAATATGGGCGATCGCCTGACGATTTAAAAATTATGCCAGGAGCCTTTCCTGTGATTGGACGCACGGAAGCAGAGGCACAAGAGAAGTATGAATTTCTGCAATCTCTCATTCATCCCGATGTCGCTTGGGGCATTTTAAAGCAATATTATCGTGGTGTAGATTTGACAGGATATTCCCTCGATGATCTAGCGCCAGAGTTGCCTTCTAGCACTAATAATAACAAGAGTCGCTTGAAGTTAGTCAAGGATTTGGCTTCCCGTGGATTGACTTTGCGTGAGTTGTATCGTTCTCTCGCCACCGCACGCGGTCATCGCACAATTATCGGTTCGCCTGAAAGCATTGCCGATCAGTTGCAAGAGTGGTTTGATAATGGCGCTGCTGACGGATTTAACATCATGCCGCCAATCCTTCCCACTGGCTTAGATGATTTTGTAAATCTCGTTGTTCCCATTCTCCAAAAGCGTGGTTTATTCCGCACTGTCTACGAAGGGAAGACTCTCCGCGAAAATCTCGGATTGCGCCGTCCTGTCAATCAGTACACGATTCAGGTTAGAGATAGACAGTTAGCGGCTTAATGACTTTTAGCTTTTAGCAATTATCTTTTTTTGCGATCGCATTTTTTGAATAATCCCGAAAGAGAGGCTGTACAAGGTATAGCTTCTCTTTTTTGTTGTAAAACACAATACTTAGATAAACTAATAATTAGCATTTCGCATATTTGTAATCTAGATGACATGCATTTTGAACAGGGCTATGTCAGACTTTGATTATTAATCTACGGCAACCCAATCGGGTAACGAGTATATTCAAGGAGACATCCATGAGCAAATATAGCCGCTACAGCACTTCGCCTTCCGTTGCATTGAAGGCAACACTTGACTATCCAGTTATCGATACCGATATCCATACTAACGACTTCACTCCCGACTTTGAAGACTACATCGCCAACTACGGCGGCTCAAAGCTTGTCGATGAACTGCGTAAAGCGGAATTCGGTCGCCTCAACTCTAAATCTGAAGGTAAAGACTGGTATCAACAAACCCCTGAAGAGCGCCAATATAACCGCACTCTACGTTCTCCTTGGTGGGCTAGAGTTACCAAGAACACTTTGGATCTTGCTACCTACACTCTTCCTTCTTTGTTAGCAGAGCGCCTTGCTGAGCAAGGTTCTGATTATTCAGTACTTTTCCCTAACAACGTCTTGGCGGCGGCTGGTGCTAGCAATGAGAATCGTCAAGCTCTACAACGGGCGATTAATCATTACCACGCTGACCTCTATCGCAAATATAGCGATCGCCTCACTCCTGTCGCTGGTATTCTCTTGAACGATCCTAAAGAAGCGATCGAAGAGCTAGAATTTGCGGTCAATGTTTTGGGATTGAAGGTAATCAATATCCCTGGTGGTGTCAAGCGTCCAATTAAGGCGATCGCTGACAAATATCCTGCCGACAAGTATCCAGATATCTCTCGTCATGCTTCCTATATCGATTTCTATGGTATCGATAGCGAATATGATTACGATCCATTCTGGGCAAAAGTTGTAGAACTAGGCGTACCCATCGCCACTCACTACGGTAGCCAAGGCTGGACGGGTCGCTCTTCCATCAGTAACTACATGAACAACCACATCGGTCACTTTGCTGATGGTTCGGAAGCTTTTGCAAAGGCTTTGTTCTTTGGTGGTGTGACCAAGCGCTTCCCACAATTGCGTGTCGCGTTGCTTGAAGGTGGTGCTGACTGGGGCGCTCATGTTTATATTCACCTTGTTGATCGCTTCTTAAAGCGCAACCTTGAAGGCTTGAAGAACTACGATCCAACTGAAGCTAATGCTGATGAATTGTTCGATATCTTCGAGAAATACGGTCAAGAATTGACTAACGGCAAATCCTTCACTAAGGAAGAATTGCTGCAAACCGTTCTTGGTTCTTCGTTCTTGCGTCACAGTCGTTCTCCCGTCGGTGATGAGTTAGAAGACTTCGGCAAGGCAGGCATTGAGAAGATTGAAGATATTCGCGATCAGTGGGTCGATAACTTCTACTTCGGTTCTGAGTCTGACGATCGCACGATTGCTACTGCTTTCAACGACAAGGCGAACCCATTGGGCGTGAAGATCAACGCGATCTACTCCTCCGATGTCGGTCACTGGGATGTTCCCGATCTCACTCAGCCCCTTGCGGAAAGCTGGAGCTTGGTAGAAGAAGGTGTGATTACGGAAGCTGATTTCAAGGCTTATGTGTTCTCGAATCCTTACAAGTTCTACACTCAAGCTAATGCGAACTTCTTCAAAGGTACGCAGATTGAGGCAAAGTTGAACAAGTTTCAACCTACCACAACTGCTGCAAAACCTGTACAGAAAGTAGCTGTTTCCGTCTAGCGATCGCTGCTCTATAAATTTTTATTCCTTGAACTCCAAAATTTTAATCAGTTAGGAAAAGCTTCTAAGAGCAGGGTTTTTCCTAACTGATTTTATGTAAATCCCAAAATCAAATCCATCATTTAATTCCAAGAACTGCAATGTCAGATATTCGTAAAGAGATCCGAATTTGTTTTATTGGTGAATCATTTGTGAATGGCACTGGCGATCCCGAATTTCTGGGTTGGACTGGTCGAGTATGTCGCCATACTGAATCAGAAAGATACGCTATTACCCATTACAACTTGGGGGTAAGGGCTGAGACAAGTCGTTATCTCAAACAACGTTGGCGCTCCGAAGTCTCCTATCGGCTCCAACCTGAACATGATGGACGAGTAGTTTTTTCTTTTGGTGTCAATGATTCGGGATGGGCAGGTAAACAGCAAGGAATTGAGCTTTCAGAAACGATCGCTAATGCACGCAGTTTTTTGTCGGAAGCAAAGCAACTCTATCCTGTATTGTTGATTAGTCCGCCGCCTTGTGGTGATGTCAATCAAGAAAGCAGGAATCAAGTTATTGCAAATCTGTCAAAGGAATTTGCATCGCTTGCGAAGGAACTTGATATTCCCTATCTGGATGTGTTTTCGAGTTTGGTGAATTCATCAATCTGGTTGACTGAGGCAAAAGCTAATGATGGCACTCATCCGAGAGCCGCAGGTTATGCAGAATTTGCCGAACTTGTCCAAGGCTGGGAAGGCTGGTTAAATTGGTTCGTGAATTAGTAGCTCATAAAATTGCGATTATGACTATTGTTTTAAGTGGTGGCTGTCTTTGTGGAGCAGTGAGATATGAATATGACGGCGAGTTAGGTGCTGCCAACTATTGTCATTGCCTTGACTGTAAACGAGTGACGGGTAGTGCTTTCAATATTGGTGTTCGCCTTCAAGCCGAAAAGATCCATATCACTGGTCGGGTGAAATCCTTTACTAAAAATGGAACAAGTGGCAATGCGATCGCCCGTGAGTTCTGTCCTGAATGCGGTTCACCCCTTTTCACAAGAGCGCCATCAAGCCCTGAATTTGTCTGGCTCAAAGCAGGAAGCTTAGATGATTTTAGTTCGATCAAACCAATTTATCAAAGTTGGACTGATTCAGCCGTCCCTTGGGCATATATCGCTGACGATTTACCCAAATATTCTGGCAATCGTTTATAAATATCTCGGCATAAGAAAACTTAATAAGCACAGATTAAGATCCCCGACTTTTTTTGTGAATTTACAAATTATCTTTGCTTGCTTAGAAAAAGTCGGGGATCTGTTCATTTACAGAACTTGTATACCTTTAATCACTAAATACTTCTATGACTATTCCCTACACAAAATTTGGTAACACTGGTTTAACTGTCTCCAAACTCGTCCTCGGTACGATGACCTTTGGACTACAAACCGATGAAGAAACTTCCATCAAAATTCTTGATACTTCTGCTGAAGCGGGAATCAACTTTCTCGATACAGCCGATGTTTATCCCCTAGGTGGTGGACTCGAAAATGCAGGGCGCACCGAAGAAATTATCGGACGTTGGCTGAAAGGAAAACGCGATCGCTTTATTTTGGCGACCAAGGCAGTCGGCAAAGTTGGTAATGCTCCTTGGGATCAAGGCTCATCGCGCAAACATTTATTTGATGCGATCGATCTTTCGCTGCGCCGCTTGCAGACTGATTATGTCGATCTTTATCAATTGCATTCTGACGATACCAAAACGCCCCTTGATGAAACTATTGAGGCTTTAGATGCGATCGTCAAATCTGGCAAAGTTCGCTACATTGGTGTTTCCAATTTCTTAGCCTATCGACTTAGCCGTGCTTTGGGCAAAGCGGATACCCGCCGATTGACTAGATTTATTTCCGTACAGCCTCGCTATAATCTCCTATTTCGTCAAATCGAAAGAGAATTGTTACCCCTCGCGCAAGAAGAAGGCTTAGCGGTAATACCCTATAACCCTCTCGCAGGTGGCTTGCTGACTGGTAAACACGCGGCGAGTAAAGAACCAACGGAAGGAACGCGCTTTACTCTTGCTGCCGCCGCGAAAAATTATCAAGATCGTTATTGGCACGATCGCGAATTTAGCACTGTCCAAAAATTAGAGGATGTCGCTAAGGAAGCAGGAATTCCTCTTACCACCTTGTCTCTCGCTTGGATATTGGCAAATCCGATCATCACCGCACCGATTATTGGCGCAAGTCGTCCTGAACAGCTTGCCGATAATTTCAAGGCGTTAGAAATCAAGTTGGATGCTGACTTAAAAGACAAGCTCGATCATATTTCTGCTGAATATCGTCTCGGTGACGCACTCCGCTAGAAATTCATGAAAAAACAAGTTCGTAAATTCAATCAGAAGCAACATCAGCGCAATCATAAGCATCACAATTGGCAGAAAGCGGCAGATGCTCCCAACTTACCCAATACTCCATTTCGATTTGTTTGTCATTTTGTCAATCAATTTCGCTGGTTATATGTGGTGATGATTTCCCTAGAAGCACTCCATGCCATTTGTGGAATTATGCTGCCCTATGCGATCGGCGAAATTATGCGCGGAGTCACCAGAGCAACTAGCCAAAATACTGCCATTCTCGAAGCGATGTGGTCACCATTTTTGCTATTTGCCGCTTTGAGTATTGGTGAAGTTCTATTTGGGCGTACCGCAGGACTAACGATGATTTATACCCAGCCACTGCAAAGGCAAAACGTCAGCCGTAATCTTTACGCCTATCTACAGCACCATTCACACCGCTACCTCAGTAGCAGCTTTGCGGGAGCCTTAGCCCATCGCATTAGCGAAACTTCCTTGGGTGTGGCGATGACTTTGAATATGCTGATATTTGACTTCATGCCCGTGGCGATCGTCTTTATCGTTGCGGTTGTGCTATTAGCTCGCGCTCACGGTCAACTGGCGCTATTTGTAGGGATTTGGGCAGTTTTATTTATTGTTATCTCCTTCTATTTAGCAGCGCGCAGCCGTCCCCATGCCCTCAAAGCATCGGCAGCCCGTAGCGAAACCACTGGACAAATCGTAGATGCCGTTACCAATCTCAGCAGTGTGCGTCTATTTGCACGAATCAAATTTGAAAGGAAATTTTTGAACGATCGCCTCAAAACCGAACTTAAAGACGTTAGAAAATCAAATTGGTATAACGAGCGCGTGAAATGGTTCCAGTTTGTCGCGGGAGCAATCCTCAAAATTGGAACTTTGTATTACGCAATCAACCTCTGGAGTCGTGGCGCGATTCAAGTTGCTGATTTTGTGATGGCAAGTAGTTTAGCGCTACTAATCATTTCTGAAGCCCGAAATTTGAGCCGTCGCTTCCTCGACTTTTTTGAGCAAATCGGTAATGTCAGCAATGGCGTTTACACGATCATTCGCCCCCATGAAATCATCGATCGCGATCGCCCCATTGACCACACAATCACCCAAGGCAAAATCGAATTTCGCGATATTAATTTCAACTATTCTGAAGAAAAGAATGTTTTTGAGAATTTCTCGATCACGATCGCCTCAGGGCAAAGAGTCGGGCTAGTTGGCTTATCGGGTTCAGGTAAATCCACTTTTGTAAATTTAGTACTGCGCCTTTTCGATCCTCAATCAGGAAAAATCTTGATTGATGGTGTAGACATTCGCGACATGAGCCAAGAAGCACTTCATGACCAAATCAGCCTCATTCCTCAAGATCCATCCCTGTTTCATCGCACTCTACTCGAAAATATTCGCTATGGGCGTTTACAGGCAAGCGATCTGGAAGTAGTAGAAGCAGCAAAAAAAGCGAATGCCCATGAATTTATCCAACAAATTCGCGAAGGATATGACTCAATGGTAGGAGAACGCGGCGTAAAGCTATCAGGTGGTCAGCGTCAAAGAATTGCGATCGCCAGAGTCATTCTCAAAGATGCACCGATTCTGATTCTTGATGAAGCGACATCTAGCCTTGATTCGATTACCGAACGCACTATTCAAGATACTCTCGACAAAGAGATGAATGGGAAAACCGTAATTGTCGTGGCGCACCGTCTTTCCACAATTTCTCATTTAGATCGTATTCTTGTATTTGAGCATGGAAAAATAGTTGAAGATGGTTCCCATACTGACTTGCTAGCGCTAAAAGGTGCATATCATCGACTATGGCAAATGCAAGCAGGCGGATTCTTACCTGAAAATCTGAGCGATCAAGATTTTGCTAATAAAGCTCAAAATAACGGTTCTAAAAATGGGTTTCAAATTGGTGCGATCGTCTCTCATTCCAACTCTCAAACTCCAGAGTTAATTCAAGATTAGAGATTGGACTAACTTTTAATTTTTTCATTTCAATTTCTATTTAATTTCTATTTAATACTTTCACTTCTGTCCGATTTTGTATAGCAGTTAACTTGAATTTTATAGCGACCCATGAGAGGATGATATTTATAAACTACGGTATTTACATGTATATTTAGTAGATTATGTAAGATCTTTAATTTACAAGGGATCTACAGAATTTCCTATAACTCGCTAGACAAGCCCATGAAAGAACTCCCCCCATTGCTTAAGGTCTTCACTCGCCCCGATCAAGTCCAAAAAATTAAACGGCGATCGCTATTATTCTCCGCAGCCTACAGCCTTGTTTTATCCACTGCTTTAATTGGTTGCGGTTCTACTCCCACAGCCTCAACTTCTCCCGATTCTAAAACGGCATCAAAATCACCTGACGCAAAAACCACTGAAGCCAGTAAATCTGCTGCTAGTGGCGAGAAAAAAGTCATTCGGATCGTGCGTTCTAAGCAACTCACAGCTTTAGCAGTTTTAGAGAAACAAGGCACATTAGAGAAAGCATTCCAACCCCTCGGTTATGAAGTGAAATGGGCAGAATTTGCCGCAGGGCCTCAACAGCTTGAAGCATTAAATGCTAACGGTTTGGACATTGCCTCTACAGCAGAATCGCCTCCTGTATTTTCCCAAGCCGCAGGTACTCCCCTTGTCTATTTAGGAGCTACTGCAACTAATGGCAAACCCGTAGCTCTTTTAGTTGGCAAAGATTCCCCGATTCAAAGTGTCCAAGATCTTAAGGGTAAAAAAATCGCTTTCCAAAAAGCTTCCATCGGTCACTACTTGGCAGTCAAAGCTTTTGAAAAAGAAGGCTTAACTATTAATGATTTTGAATCCGTATTCCTACCTCCTGCCGATGCCAGCGCCGCTTTTAGTCAAGGTAAGGTTGATGGCTGGTTTATTTGGGACCCATTCATCACCCGCACAGAACTAAATGGTGTGGGTCGAGTATTACTTGATGGTGAGAAACTGCGTGATACCCGCAACTATTACACAACGACTCGCAAATTCTATGAAGGCAATAAAGATGCCATCAAACTGTTCTTTGAGGAACTAGAAAAAGCCGATGCATGGGTAAAGGCTAACCCCAAAGAAGTTTCCACATTACTTACAGATGTCACTAAAATTGACGCTAACATTTTAGAAAAAATGCATAGTAAGTACGAGTATGGTCTGCGTCCCATTACCGAAGACATCATCAAAGAGCAAGAAAAAGTTGCTGAATTTTGGTTCCGATTGAAGCTCATTCCCAATAAACCTGATGTCCGTGCTGGATTCCTCAAGCCTGAAGAGTACGAATTCATTACGCCTAAAGGTGTGCTTGCTCTTGCCAAATAAGTCAAATCTTAATCTGTTCCCTTAAACCAATTTTCCTGATTACCAATTTGTCACAGGCAGATTGGTAATTGCTATAAGAAATCTAAAGATTTTTAAATATATGACTGCCACACTTTCAGCGATCGCTTCTAATACAGCACAGGAGGTAAAAATTACACCTCTAGATGCACCTTTAGGAGCCGTAGTTACTGGCTTAGATGCTAGTAAACCCGTCGATCCAACAACAATTTTGCGTCTAAAACAAGCGCATCGCAACTATCACATTCTCATCTTCAAAAATCAAAAGTTGACCGATGAGCAGTTGAAGAATTTTGCTTATTACTTCGGTGATTTATTTGTTCCTCTTGATGAAACACCTGTACTTGCTTCTAAGGTAGGTTTTACACCTGTTGTTATTCCTGTGGCAAATATCGAAGGTGGCTATACAGGTACAGGTGAACTCACTTTTCATTCAGATCATCACTGGACTCCTTACCCTTCCAGTGGTTCATTTCTCTATGCAGAAGAAGTGACCACTAAGGGCGGTGAGACAGCTTGGCTCAATCTCAATCTTGCCTATGAAGCTTTAGATGAGGCTACCAAAGAGCGGATTAAAGATTTGCAGTTAATTACCTACAATCCCTTTGTGCGGACTGCTGATTCGCCTAAACGCTTGTATCGCAAAGATACCTCTGAACCGCTACTTTCTCCTGCATTTCCCCATCCTTTAGTGCGGACTCATCCTGAAAGTGGATTAAAGGTTCTCAGCCTCGGCTATGCGACCGAAGTATCAGTAGTAGGGATAGATCCAGAGGAAGGTTCAGAACTAATCGCGCAATTGCGAGAACATCTCAATCAACCGAAGTTCTATTACGAGCATAAGTGGTCTGTTGGAGACATTGTGTATTGGGATAATCAATCAACGTTGCACCGCCGTACTGCTTTCGATCCTAGCGATCGCCGTGTTTTAAAGCGTATCAGCCTTGCAGGTAGCCGTCCATTTTAAATACAGTCATCAAAGTAGGGGCAATTCATGAATTGCCCTGCCAATTTATTCTCCGATGAGAAAGTGATTCCCTAGAAAGTCAATATTCAAGAGGCTTTACTAGCTCCTGAGATTTATGCGGCAATCACACCACCTGAATTACTAAAAGAAGCATAGTTGTTTTAGATAGAGGAGACTTTTTGTGTCGCCCTTTCTGCTTTTTCAAATTCAACTTAGACATCTTAATTTAGAGGTTTTATTAATCATGATTGCATCAGTTAAACAAAAACAAGATTCAGTACTTAAACGATTCACATTGTTTGTGCTCCCTAGTTTGTTGGCTCTATCAACTACTTTAATCAGTTGCAGCGCTCCTACCAATCCCTCAGCCACAGCAAAGAGTGAATCAAAGAGCGAAACCAAAGTGGCTAGTGTTGGCAAGACTAAGGTAGTTCGGTTGGGCTATCAGAGTGCTGGTGATATCGTCAAGGTTAAAGGTGTGCTGGAGAAGCGTCTTGAGCCTCTAGGTGTCAAAGTCGAATGGTCACAATTTGCGGCTGGACCTCAGTTGATGGAAGCTCTCAATGTTGGCAAAGTTGATCTCGGTTCTGTCGGTGAAACGCCACCCATCTTTGCTCAAGCCGCAGGTTCATCATTGGTATATGTGTCAGCTCGGAGACCTAGTGAAGGTAAGGGCAGCGCTATTATTGTCCAGAATGATTCACCAATCAAAAGTGTAGCCGATCTCAAGGGACAGAAAGTAGTCTTTCAAAAAGGGTCTGCTTCCCATTACTTGTTGGTCAAAGCATTAGATGAAGTTGGCTTAAAGTACAGTGATATTCAAGCTGTCACCTTGCCGCCTGTGGATGCGCGAGAAGCATTCATTCAGGGTCGGATTGATGCGTGGATAACTTGGGACCCCTATTTGGCTTTTGTGCAATCTAAAGCAGAAGCTCGTGTACTCAGAGATGCCAGTAAAATTGCGACTCAAGGTGGTTTCTACATTGCATCACGTTCTTTTGCGACCGAAAATCCTGAAGCGTTACGGATTATTTTAGAAGAGATTGATAAAAATGGTGAGTGGGCCGAAGCCAATCGTCCTGAAGTTGTGAAATTAGTCGCTCCGATTCTGAAGATTAATCCTGAAATTTTGACTGTTATCTCTGGTCGTGCAAGTTATCGCTTGCGGGCCATTACTCCTCAAGTACTGGAAGAGCAACAAAAGATTGCAGATTTGTTTACTCAAGAGAAGGTCATTCCTAAAAAGATTGATATCAAGGAAGCTGCCCTAACTCCTGAGCAATATGCAGCAATTACTCCTGATTCGCTGAAGGTAGTGGCGAATAGGTAGAAAGAGATCCCCCTCAATCCCCCTTGTAAAGGGGGAAGAAGAAAATTCTCCCCCCTTTATAAGGCAGGGCTGTTTCAAGAAAGGGTAAGAGAGCATCTAAATGAGTAAAGACCAC
>JBAXTW010000104.1:0-16543 GCA_037129985.1 Pseudanabaena sp. ELA645
ATTAATCTTTCTAGATAATCCCATTTTACCTGCTCTCAAACCTGAGTAGTCACCTTTAAAACTAGATTGCATCTGGGAAACTGCCTTGTTGGGCTTATTGTGACATAAATATAGCATTATCGCGGCTTTCCGCATGTCTGTGACAATTAGAAAACCGCGATAATAGCAGCATGAGTTAACTAATTAACTAACTAAAGAAAGCCAAACTCAAAAGCTATAACTTACTAATCAAAATTGCAATTCCTACTAAAAAACCACCCGTTAGATAAAAAGCCCTGACCACATGCAACTCATGCCAGCCGCTTAACTCTAAGTGATGGTGAAAAGGAGCCATTCTAAATAGACGTTTACCCATACCAGTTTCGTCCTTAGTGGCTTTGTAATAGCCAACCTGAGCGATTACTGAAATCGATTCCCAGATGAAGATTGCGCCAATAATTGCAAAAGCCCAAAGTAAATTACCAAGAATCGCCGTTGAGGCAAGCGCCCCGCCCAAAGCCAGTGATCCCGTATCACCCATAAACACCTTCGCAGGATAGCGATTGTGCCAAAGAAATCCTAAATAGCTACCACTAAGACATATACAGAAAATTGCTAATTCTTTATTCTGAGGAAACAGAAAAATTGCCATCCCGAATAAGGCGATCGCACCAGTACCACCTGCTAATCCATCAAGCCCATCGGTCAGGTTAGTAGCGTTGCTACTGCCGAGGAAAACAAACAAAGCAAGGGGAAAGAACAGTAAACCGAGGGGAAGCGCAAATTTTAGCGGCATATTTACCGTAGCGATCGCTTCCCAGTTTTGAGTTAAAGCTAACCACCCACAAAAAGCCGCCGAGAATAAAGCTTGAAGTAGGATTTTGGAGCGAGGAGACAAGCCCTTGTTGGAGTGACGGCGCAAAATTTTCCAGTCATCTAACCAACCGATAAAGGCAAAGGAGAGAGTTAGTAAACTACAAGCGACAACTTTGTCATTAAATCCAGACCACACTAGCGCAAGCATGATCCCGACAGGTACAATGAATATCCCTCCCATCGTGGGCGTGCCTTGCTTCTTTAGATGAGCTTTAGGACCATCTTCACGAATGATCTGTCCAGCCTTAAGCTGTCGTAAAACTGGTACTGCAAAAGTCCCCAGAAGAGCCACACTACCAGCACCAAAGGTAAAAGGCAGTAATAAACTAGAACTTATATTCGGATGTAGGAAAAGATCGACACCAACTATTAAACTTATTAAACTGATCGCTAATCCAAGTGCTAGGGTACTCCCTGACGAGAATTTCGCTTTCCTGACTCTCACACCAGTATCAACCATTGCCGCTCCTCACACCCACAATAATCACCACACTCGTTTGAAGAAATAAGCTTTTTTACAGCTTTGTAACAGATGATTAAAAATCATCTTAATATAGGCTCTTAGATACCAAATAATGGTCGCACTTGTCTACTGTGCAATCATTGAATTTTGCTAACTCATTAATTCTTACATTCAATTTTACTAATTAGCTATGCTAACTAACATTAAGTTCAGATTAAAGAACATCGCCAATGACGAATAAAAATTCTCGACAGATTGCCTTAGAAACTCTTCGTTTGATCCAAAGGCGTAAGGCTTACGCGGACGTTGCGCTAGACTGTACACTTTCACGAGCGCGACAAGATGAACATATTCTCCCAGAAAGCGATCGCCGTCTGATCACCGAATTAGTCTACGGATGTACGCGCCGCCAAAAGACCTTGGACGCGGTTTTGCAAAACTTTTTACAAAAACCCATCGCAAAGTTACCACCAGACCTATTAATAATCCTACAGATTGGTGTCTATCAGCTATGTTTTCTCGATCGCATTAAGCCGTCAGCGATCGTGCATACTACCGTGGAATTGGTTAAAGAAAATAATCTCAAGGGTTTATCTGGGTTTACCAATGGGGTGATGCGATCCATACTTAGAGCGAAAGAGAAGGGAGATCTGCTTGCCAATATTACCGATCCCTCTAGTCTTTATAGTTACCCAGAATGGTTAATTGAGCTATGGCAAAAAGAATTTGGACAAGAGGCGATCGCTGATATTTGCAATTGGTTTAATCAAACGCCTCATCTCGATTTACGAGTAAACCTTTTACATGCAACGCGGGATCAAGTTCTAGCAGCCTTTGCTGAAGCCGAAATAGAAGCTGCGCCAATTCCCCATTTACCAGATGGCATTCGTGTGGGGCAAGGTGCTGGTGATGTTAGTAAATTACCGAAATTTAAAGAGGGTTGGTGGTCGGTTCAAGATGCCAGCGCTCAATTAGTTATCTATTTACTTGATCCCCAGCCCAATGAAATAATTATTGATGCTTGCGCCGCCCCAGGGGGAAAGACTACACATATTAGCGATCGCCTTAAAAATACTGGCAAAGTTTACGCCCTCGATCGCTTAGCCAGTCGCCTCAAAAAAGTCGATCAAAACACAGCAAGGTTGGGAATCACTAATGTGCAAACCATTGAAGTTGATGCCCGTGAATTTACGGGACTGCCAGAAGGTTCTGCAAATACCAAGTGCGATCGCGTCCTATTAGATGTGCCTTGCTCTGGGCTAGGCACATTACATCGTCACGCGGATGCGCGTTGGCGACAAACCCCTGATGAACCCTATAAATTAGCGAAAACTCAAGCCGAAATTCTTGATCGCGCTACGACATGGGTAAAACCTGAAGGTGTAATTGTGTACAGTACTTGCACCTTGCATCCTGCCGAAAATGAAGAAGTAATCACGCATTTTTTAGCAAATCATCCCGATTGGCAAATTGTCCCGCCCGATGTCGATAATCCTGCGGCTCACTTTGCAAGCGATCGGGGTTGGGCGAAAGTTCTGCCCCATGAACATGACATGGATGGATTTTTCATGGTGAGGCTTGAAAAAGTGAAATAGATAGGTAAAGAGATTGCTACATTCTCAAAGCGGGCTAGAAAACTTACTTAATCGCCTGAACGTCTTTGGTAGCAAAGCCATGAGCGCTTAGTTCCTTATTGAGCGCGATCTCATTTTTAACGCGATCAACAAACAGAACTCCATTTAAATGATCCATTTCATGTTGAATCACTCTGGCGAGCAAACCATTGGTGACAAGGCGCTGTGGTCTACCATCTTCATCGCGATAGCTGATCTCCACTTGATCAGGACGTACGACATCAAGAAACACTTCGGGAATGCTGAGGCAACCTTCTTCTCCCGTGATGAGATCACCGCCCGAAGCCTTTACTTCAGGATTAATCATGATTAGAGGCGGTTTAGTTTCGTCCTTTAGTTCAATGTCGATGACGAGTAACTGTTTGTTAAATCCGACTTGGGGCGCAGCTAGCCCAATACCATCGTTGCTGTACATCGTTTGGAGCATATCGACAATCAGTTGCCGAATTTCGTCATTGACTTTGCTAATGCGCTTAGCGGGCTGACGTAATACGCGATCGCCTAGAGTATGGACTTTTAGGGGAGGATTCTTGACTTTTTGTTTGGGGACTTTGATGGAAATTGCAGACATTGCCGATATGCTTGTAACAAGAAGCTTGTAGATAGGTGCTTACATTTTGGCATAGTTTCACACGAAAAGGTTAAGGATGGACTTGCTGTAAAATCGCACCAAGACGATCATAGTCATCCTTGAGCAAAAGACTGAGTTTGCGCCCTGCTTGGACTAACCAGTTGCGATCGCATTTGCGGACTTGATAGACATTGCGTAATACTGCCGCGATCAACTCATCGACTGGGGCATTATTCATCTGTACTAAGGTTCTTAAAAAATTTAATTCTTCTGTAAAATTCTGGATTTCAATATCTTCACAGGCATAAACCGCTTGATGGATCTGCGGCGGCTGAGCAGGTAAATGTTGATAGATATTACCAACTGCAACATTACCAACTGCGCCAAAGCCAAGCAGTACTACCTTAATTTCGGAACGGAGCATCGCAAAAATTTGCGGTTGCTGTTCGCGTAACTCCTTGAGGCTAAGCCCTAAAGCAACGGCGCGATGGACAGAATCAATGGGAGCCGTCGTCGCATGATAGACCACACCATAGGCGACAATATTGCTGTTTTCATCCTGCTGTGACTTCACCCAACTCCCAAAGGCTGGCATTAATGGAAAATCTAAATTTTCTGGTTCTAGGCATTGCGCGAGAAACTCGGTGGTTGAAGTTGCCACGACTTCAGCGAGATGTTTTGGGTGGCGATCGCGGTTAGATATTGGCAAATATGAAAACATAGCCGCGATCTTATCCTAAAAACAAATCTGGAAACAAATCTGGAAATAAATTTAAAACCCCAACTTCTAAAATAAGGCATCCGTCGCTCTACGACCACCCCAGCGCTCGACAATTATATCATCGTAATGATCGGCACTCTCTAAAACTTCAGTTAAGGCAAGTTTAAACTCATTTTGTTGACAACAGGAACCGAGCAAAGTCACATGAAACCTGATATCGCCATCATCAGCCATACTAAAACCCCCAAAACGAAATGCATCATTTTGCTTGAGTAAATAAAGCAATAGATCGTCGCGAACCTCCACCTCAGTTGCAACATAAGTCCAAATATAAATGATCGATTCGAGTTCGCGAAATGGGCGCACTTCTACAAGGACGAGCGCCGAACCGAACTTCAGGCTAAAAATAGGATTGCCAGTGGAAGGACTGACGACACAATCGGAAACTTGGGGGAGCCAATCAGCCAATTTTGTGTAGCAATCATGTTGTGCTTCTGTTTGAAAATTCACGCTTGCAATCTACCTTTAATTAGAACTGTTAAAAGTTTAACTCAATCATCCACAAAGAAGAATAGGGCGCTTTGCGCCCTATCTTTTATAAAGTGCGATTATGAAAGTGCGACTATAAACTGCGATCTAAGGCGCGTTCGCCACCCCAAGATTCAACGATCGCATCATCATATTTATCGGCAGTTTGTAACACTCAAGATACAGAAGTTTGTAATTCTTCGCGATCGCAGGTGGAGCCAACTAAAGTGGTGTGAAAGCGAATATCGCCATCATCGTCTATGCTAAACACACCAAACTGAAGCTCAGAATTTTGTTTGAGCAAAAATTTCATCAGATCTTGAGTAATTTCTGCACCAGTTACTACATAAGCCCAAGTGGAAATTATCGCTTCACTATTTCCCCAAGGCAAAACCTCAACTGTGGCTGTAGCGGAGCCAAGGGGAAGAACGAATACAGGCATATTGTAGGGAGGAGAATATACATCTTCGTACAAATCGTTCAACCAAGGTTGAATTTTTTCGTAACAAGCTTGCTGCACGGGTGTCTCAAAATTCATTTCCTTAACCTACAACTTATTAATCTCGTTAATCTCGTTTTCACTTAATCCAAACTTGATGAAGAATGATCGCACACAAGTTCTCAATTTTGGATTTATTTAATGATTCTGTTACAAAATGGTAAGCTTTTCGGTATTCTGTGCTACTTGATTGCTTAAACTTCACCTTTCATCACCATTTCGCCTGTAGGTTCGGGCAGATCTTTATTTGGCTCATTTAGTTCGAGCGTGATGATCAGGCTAGTCGATTGCTTGAGAGCATTCCCCAATGGCACTTTGATGAAAACATTGCCCTGTGGATCAGGACGAAACTGGGCGCAATCCACCTTTTTGCCATCAGCGATCGCCCAAAGGCGATAACTCGTTTCTTGGGAAATTGGGTTTAGATTTTGGATGCTGATCATCGCCATTTTTTCCGAAGGGGCGATCATCACACTCCCAGTTGCCGCAGGAGTCGCCCCCATACCTTTGAGGGTAATCATGCGATTGTCTACACCTTGTAAAAGCGCGATCGCTTGCTTATATTTCTGAAGTTCTGCTTGATGAGCGGCTATTTGTTGACGCATTTGGTAATTGTCAATGCCTAAAGCAATTAAGACGATCGTACCTAAGCTGACTGATATTAATTTCCAAAGATTTTGGCGATTTGCAGATTTTTTAAGCCCTGTAGTTGTTGATGTGATGATTGAACTTTCCTCAGCTTGAGGAATTGCTACCGATGCTAGGCGATCGCGAAGTTCCCTTGAGGGATAACTAGGACTTAAACCAAGGGGCAGTAGTGCTAATGTTTCTTGCAAGCGATCGATTTCAGTAACGATTTCAGGATGATTGACGATAATCTCCTGCATTGCTGTCACATCTTCAGGCTCCAGATCTCCCAAAACATAGCCTGCCAATAGTTCTTCCCATTCTTGGGGATACTTATATTCTGTCATCATAATTTTAGTTTCACTCCAGCGCATCCTTTAAACTTTCTCTTAATCGAATCAATCCATTTCGCGCCCATGATTTCACAGTTCCCAAGGGTGTATCCAGAGCGTTCGCAATCTCAGATTGGCTGAGTCCGTCAAAATATGCCATTTCTAAAACTTGACGATGTTTGTCTGGCAAATTTGCTAGAGCCAGTTTCACTTTTTCTGAACGTTCATTAAGTGAGACATTTTCCATCAGTGACGAGTTTTTGGTGTCATGTTCTACGGAAATACTCTGCTCCCATTTTTGGAGATGCTGCTGTTGCGATCGCATTTTCCGCAGCCGATCAATACCCCGCGATCTGGTTAGAACCGATAAAAAAGCAGCGATCGATCCGCGTTTACTGTCATAGGTATTATTGCGACTAAGCAAAATAAAAATTTCTTGCGTCAAGTCTTCGGCTTCTTGAGGAATGCCCAAAATCCTTAGTGATAATCGGTAAACTAACTCGCCATAGCGATCGTAAAATAGCCCAAAGGCTTGACTGTTTCCTGAGCGCCAAGCTTGCCATATTTCTAAATCTGTTTGATCAGCCAGTTTCATCAAAGTTATGTTTGATTTTGATTTTGGTTTTGCATCTGTTCGATTTCGCGAATCACTCTGGCTTGGCTGAACATTAAATGATCAGTAAGAGCGCCCAGCGCTAGCTCATGGTTACGCTCAACGATCGCTCTATATATGCGCCGATGTTCAGAACTAATTTCTAAAACTTTGAGATTTTGCTGCACAGTTTGCATACGCAATAATGCCATTTTGTCGAATAGCTGATCAAGTAGCATCGCTAACCAAGGATTGCCAGAACATTCAGCGATCGCCCGATGAAATTGATAGTCGATATGGAGTAATTGATAGCTAGTTAATTTATTCGGTTGCTGAGTGATCGCTTTTTCAGCCTGTTGAATCGCCATTTCAATCTTTGCAAGCTGCATATCAGTAGAATTTTTACAAGCTTCTAAAACCGATTCCTGCTCTAACACCAAGCGACAACGGTAGAGATATTTTGCGTCTGCGATCGAAAAGCTAACCACCCGCAAATTCCCATTTTCATCGGT
Source organism: Pseudanabaena sp. ELA645 (assembly GCA_037129985.1). Lineage (GTDB taxonomy): Bacteria > Cyanobacteriota > Cyanobacteriia > Pseudanabaenales > Pseudanabaenaceae > Pseudanabaena. The sequence goes on from JBAXTW010000104.1 coordinate 7,335, forward strand.
GATGACTAATTGCTCTTGTTGTAACTGCTGCAAAGCTTCACGGATCGGCGTACGGCTAACTTGCAACTTTTCGGCAATTTGTGTCTCTACCAAACGCGACCCAGCCAGAAATTCTCCAGCTAAAATCGCCCCTCGCAACACTTGATAGGTCTGTTCGCGCAAAGACTGCGATCGCTGAATGGGACGAGGTGAAGAGAGCAACAAGTCAGATATCTCCTAAGATCTGTGTGATTAATTCTCGATAATTTTGGCTGCAATTAAATAAGCTAATAAGCCAAGTTCATGAAATTGTAATCAAATCATGAAAAAACAATAGTTTCAACAAGTTTAAACAAAAATATTCGCTTTTACTTTAGCGTAAATGGCTTCAATTTGCATTAGGTAATGCATTATTTAATACTTATGCCAAGCCCATAGGTTGTGTATACAGTATATTGTATTCACAAGCTCCCGCTTAACATATCTTAAGGAATAATCCGAGCCATGATAGCGACAATCCCCACCGAAAATATTTCCAGATTGGCGATTTCCAAATTGGCTCTCTCCAAGCTGGTAGTTAATAGCGATCGCCTTGATCGTAGTCTTGCAGAACTTGCCGAAATTGGTAAACTGCCCAACGGTGGGGTGTGTCGGCTTGCCTTTTCGGAGGCGGATGTCTTGGCGCGAAATCTGGTAAAAAACTGGATGCTAGAAGCGGGAATGTCCGTGAGAAGTGATGCGGTCGGGAATATTATTGGTACTTATGCAGGAACAGAATCAGGTGCAGCAGCTTTGGCGACGGGATCGCATATCGACACTGTGCCAGTGGGAGGACGATACGATGGTTGTCTCGGCGTTTTGGCGGGAATCGAAGTGGCGCGGGTACTTCAAGAGAACCAGATACGGCTGCGTCATCCCTTTGAAGTAATCGTATTTTCTGACGAAGAGAATAGTGTGATTGGCTGTAAGGCGATCGCAGGGAATGCCCCCACTGATCCTGAACGCTATCGCCGTAAAAATGGCATGTCAATTCAGGAATGTCTAAAAAACGTTGGTGGTGATTGGGAAGAGTTGCATAGTGCTAAACGCGATCGCCATGAAATAGCTGCCTTTATCGAACTCCATGTAGAACAGGGGGGCGTATTAGAAGCATGGGATAAACAAATTGGTGTGGTCACAGGCATTGTTGGTCAATATCGGTATATGGTGCAAATCATCGGTCGTCCTAACCATGCAGGGACAACGCCAATGAATATGCGAAAAGATGCGCTGGTTGCTGCTTCCCAATTAGTACTCGCGATTAATCGCCTTGGTGTGGAAACGGAAGGGGAGCAAGTAGCCACCGTAGGACATCTCACAGTTTCACCGAATGGGACTAATGTCGTACCAGCGAGAGTGGATCTGAGTATTGATTTACGCGACTTGTCGGAAGAGAATCTGCAATATTTAATCTCTGAAATTGAGAAAGAATGCGAGGTGATCGCTCAAAATACGGGTACTGAAATCACCTTGGAACAGAAGCTCAATGTATTGCCAACTCTCGCTAAGCCCGAACTAATGGAGGCGATCGCTGAGGTTTGCCAAAATTTACATCTGAGTTATGATTATTTGCCCAGTCGGGCGGGACATGATGCTCAAGAAATTGGTCGTTTCACTGACATGGGAATGATTTTTGTCCCTAGCCGTGATGGTATCAGTCATTCTCAAGATGAGTATACGTCGCCTCAGCAATGCGCTCAAGGAGCTAATGTTCTGTTACATACGCTGTTAGCGATCGATGGGAAATATTAAGTCTCTCTGTCTTCGTTTCAGTGTATCTAAGCCCCCTAAATCCCCCAATTCAGGGGGACTTTGAAAGAATTTTATTTTCTTGTTCCCCCAGAATTGGGGGCTAGGGGGCGAGTAATTGTTTACCTGACTAGGTTTTACGATTTGTGTGTACAAGGTCGCTCTCCTTGGCGGGCTATCCGAACAAGAATGCGGATAGGTATATCACTAGATGTCATTCTTTCGTATTAGAAATTACAAAAGATTCCTTAGTACTGCGTTTACTCTGGCTACAATGGCAATGATCCCCACGGATTTAGGAAAGCAAATCTTACCAACGGGCAAGATGCCCGTACCACATTGACTTTGTTTTTGTGGGTCAGACATCTTGTCTGATATGGTTTTCAATGAAGAGGCTATTTTGATTAGTTGCGATCGCATACACTAGTAATAAATCTTTACGAATCGCTCTCAAATGCCAGACCATACCCATATCCACGTTAGAGGTGCTAGACAGCACAATCTCAAAAATGTCGATCTGACCATACCCCGCGATCGCCTGATCGTGTTTACAGGTGTATCTGGCTCTGGCAAGTCATCCCTCGCCTTTGATACGATTTTTGCGGAGGGACAGCGCTGCTATGTGGAGTCGTTGAGCGCCTATGCAAGACAATTTTTGGGTCAGGTTGATAAGCCTGATGTGGATTATATTGAGGGCTTAAGTCCTGCGATTTCCATTGATCAAAAATCAACTTCGCACAACCCGCGCTCAACGGTCGGGACTGTCACCGAGATTTATGATTATTTACGCTTATTGTTTGGTCGTGCGGGTGCGCCCCATTGTCCCATCTGCGATCGCAATATTGCCCCCCAAACCATCGATCGGATGGTGGATGCAATTATGGAATTAAGCGATCGCACTCGTTTTCAGTTACTGGCTCCCGTAATTCGGGGCAAAAAGGGAACCCATAAAAAATTATTAGCGGGGCTGGCTGCGGAAGGATTTGCGCGAGTGCGAATTGATGGAGAAGTGCGGGAACTAAGCGACAATATTGAACTCGAAAAGAACAAAGTCCATGATATTGAAATAGTCGTCGATCGCTTGATTCGCAAAAATGATATTCAAGAAAGATTGACAGATTCCCTTGCAACTTGTTTAAAACGAGCGGAAGGGATTGCGATGGTGGAGATTTTGCCCTCACCCCCAGCCCCTCTCCCAGAGGGCGAGGGGAGCAAGAATTCACAGGAAAATACTATTCTGACATTTTCGGAAAACTTTGCCTGTCCTGAACATGGGGCAGTAATGGAAGAACTATCGCCGCGCATGTTCTCTTTTAATTCACCATACGGTGCTTGTCCTGCCTGTCATGGATTGGGAAGCATTAAAACCTTTAATCCTGAATTGATCGTTCCCGATCCATCTTTGCCCGTTTATGCGGCGATCGCCCCTTGGGCGGACAAAACTCATACCTATTATATTTCTCTATTATCGAGTGTTGGAGAATATGCAGGTTTTGAGATTAATACCCCTTGGCAAAACCTCTCTCAGTCCCAAATTGATATTATTTTGCATGGCACGACTGAGAAGATTTTAATTAAACCAGATTCGCTGTATCGCGATCGCGCTGAGGGTTACTACAAGCGCTATGAAGGTGTACTCACCATGCTCGAACAGCAATATGCTGAAGCAGGTGAATCTCAAAAACAGAAGTTAGAAAATTATCTCGTCGAACAACCCTGTTCTACTTGTGAAGGGAAACGCCTAAAGCCAGAATCCCTCGCGGTTCGGATTGGTGGTTATAACATCATTGAGTTTGTCTCAGCACCTCTTGGCACTTGCCTAAATCGTCTGCAAAATCTCCAACTCGATCATCGCACCAGACAAATAGGCGATCGGGTTCTACAGGAAATCTTAGCCAGATTGCAATTTCTGCTTGATGTGGGATTAGATTATCTCACCCTCGATCGCTCTACCATGTCTCTATCAGGCGGTGAAGCTCAGCGTATTCGTCTCGCAACTCAAATTGGTTCAGGTTTAACGGGAGTTCTCTATGTATTAGATGAACCAAGTATCGGACTACATCAACGGGATAATTCGCGACTGTTAGCTACTTTAACCAAACTGCGTGATCTCGGTAATACCTTAATTGTTGTGGAACATGACGAAGAAACCATTCGTGCTGCTGATTATCTGGTTGACATCGGTCCTGGCGCGGGTGTACATGGCGGTAAGATTGTCGCCCAAGGTTCTGTTCAGGATATTGAGAATCATTCCGAATCCCTCACAGGTGCATATCTATCCAAACGAAAGCAGATTCTCACTCCCTCTGTCAGGCGTGAAGGTAATGGCAAGTATCTAGAAATCTGTAATGGTTATCTAAACAATCTCAAACATGTTAACGTTAAACTTCCATTAGGACAACTTGTTTGCATCACGGGCGTATCAGGTTCAGGCAAATCGACTCTCATTAATGATTTGCTCCATAATTCCCTCGATCATCATTTCTCCCGCAAAGTCCCTGCACCAAAAGGCATTGGTGAAATTAAAGGACTTGCGGCTCTAGATAAATTCATCGTCATTGATCAATCTCCAATCGGACGCACACCCCGTTCCAATCCTGCTACCTATACTGGTCTATTTGATGTAATAAGGGAAACCTTCACGCTGACCACAGCAGCAAAAACTAGAGGCTACAAAGCAGGACAATTCTCGTTTAATGTTAAAGGTGGACGTTGTGAGGCATGTTCAGGACAGGGAGTGAATATTATCTCAATGAATTTCTTACCCGATGTCTATGTGCAGTGCGATATTTGCAAAGGCGCAAGATATAACCGTGAGACGTTACAAGTCAAATACAAAGAGAAGACGATCGCGGATGTGCTAGATATGACCATCGAAGAAGCGATGCACTTTTTTGAGAACATTCCTTCTGCTCATGCGAAATTGGGAATGTTAGTGGATGTGGGCTTAGGTTATGTGACTCTCGGTCAGTCGGCTCCCACGCTCTCAGGTGGTGAAGCGCAGAGGGTGAAACTAGCGACAGAATTGGCTCGCCGTGCTACAGGAAAAACTCTCTATCTAATTGATGAACCGACCACAGGTTTAAGCTTTTATGATGTGCATAAATTGCTTGATGTGATGCAGCGCCTTGTCGATAAGGGCAATAGTATCATCACGATTGAACATAATCTTGATGTGATTCGTTGTGCGGATTGGATTATTGATTTGGGACCAGAAGGAGGCGATCGCGGTGGTGAAGTTATCGCCGAAGGAACTCCTGAACAGGTTGCGAAGGTCAAGAAATCCTACACAGGCAAATATCTCAAGCAGGTGTTATCCGAATATCCACGCAGTATATGATTGTGTTGATATTTAGGCGATCGCTAAGTTTTCGCAAACCTATATTCATCGGCTATTCGATATTCAGAATCGGTCAATTCTACTTTAAGAAGTTTAATCAAATTAATTCCTCGTTAGCCCCTATTCAAGGTTTTATTAGATAAGTGTTTTGATGGGGCGATCGCCTATTCATTTCATGGGTAAAATCTCTTGATTGTTTGCTGATAGGTTTGTGGGCGTGGCGATCGCCTTTTAGCCTATTTTTTTGGGCTGGTACGAAGGATTGCATGATAATCACCAATCGCTATAATAAATTATCGGTAAAAGTTGGTAAAAATTTATGACTGCAACACTTGTCAAACCGTCATTGCTAATTCATGAGATTTATGTTGAGAAAGTTGGGAATCTCAGCCTGTTTAGATTTAGCGATCGCCTACAGGATCGGATGGAGTTGCTTCTAGAGAAAAGAAAAGTAGAACCGCTTTCTCTTGAAGAGATTCCTGAGTTAGAAACCATTGGGGAGCTAGATCGGATTTTTACACACATGAATGCCATGCTTGCTGCTCAAAATGTCAATTCCTGATGCTATAAGGCAAATTGTCCGCGAACGGGCAAAATTTATGTGTGAATATTGCCATTCACCAGAGCGACTTAGTGCTTCTCGATTTACGCTCGATCACCTCATTCCTGTGTCGCTAGGAGGCTCGGATAATGTTGATAATCTTGCGCTTGCTTGCCGCCGATGTAATGAGAGACGATATAACTTTGTAGAGGCGCTCGATCCTCAAACTCAGGAAGTCGTGCCAATTTTTAATCCTCGCAAGCAATACTGGTCAGAACATTTTGTTTGGATAAATAACGGTACTGAAATTAAGGGTATTACGGCAGTTGGTCGAGCAACCTGCGATCGCTTCGATCTTAACGATCTGAGATATCCTGAAGAAGACTCAATCAGAGCTACAAGATTTTTTTGGATTCAAACAGGGCTGTATCCGCCAGAGGATGATTTATGTGAGGTTTAACTAAATTGGATTTAGATGAAGATAGTCAGCTTTGCATTATGGCGATCACCTTGTCATCTCATGGTTAAGCGCATAGGCGATCGCTAAAATCTATAGTTAAGGCAGTCATTGCAAGGTTAAGGTTTTATAATAGTATGGAGAGCCGTGAGAGCAGGAAACCAGTTATGGCGATTTTATTTCGGTTTCATCCTCAAAAAGCTGTTGAAGCCGCAGCAATGTTTTTAAAGTTGCATGGTAAGCCTATGAAATATCTAGGTTTGCTGAAGATGCTTTATATTGCCGATCGCATAGCTTTGGAACGCATAGAGCAAACAATTACTGGAGATTGTTATTTCTCGATGGATTATGGTCCCGTTCTGAGTGGTGTGTATGATCTGATTAAAGGAAAGTCTGTTGATGGAGCTTTACCGCTTTGGAAGAAGTTTATTTCTGTCCGTGATGTCAACCACAATGTCTATCTGTTAGCCGATCCTAGCACTGACGATCTTTGTGAAGAAGAGGAGGAAATTATCCATGAGGTTTACCAAACTTTTGGGCATCTTAATCCTTTTGATGTTGCCGAATGGACGCACGATCTACCTGAATGGAAAGATCCTGATGGTTCGCGTATTCCGATTGTGGTTGATGATGTGCTGAGGTTTATGGGCAAGACTATTGAGGAGATTGCGGCAATAAGGCAAGAAGCGGCAAGAGAGGCTTATTTAGATGAGGTTCTGAGTGCGTAATGACAAGCATCAACGTTAATTTGGGTGATGCTTTTTTGTTGGAGACACCTCCGAACGATCAACATCTTTATATTGCGATCGCTAAAACCTCTGCCGATAAATACTTGTTTGTGAATGTGACTACGCGCAGAGCCAAATCCGATCTTAGTTGTATTCTTCAATCTGATACAGAAGGTGTTCCCAATTTTGTGAAGCGTGAGTCGGTGATAAATTATCTGGATGCTCGTGAGATGAATGTTGAGCAATTGGCTAGGCTGATCTGTGTGGGTAGCCGTGTACCAAAGTGCCGTTTTTCACCTGCTGTTTTGTCGCAGATACAACAAGGTGGGATAGTTTCCAAACGTTTACCAAAAGTATATAAAAATGCACTTAGGAAGTTTTTAGGGATTTCTTAACATTTTGTCTGATTGTAAGAAGGCGATCGCCTTGTCATCTCATGGTTAAGCGCATAGGCGAAATAATTTGATTCTTTCATGAAGTATAGTAATATTGATTCTTTGCTTGCGGTTTGGGAGTAATTTTATGACTTTACAAAGTTTAGAACCACAACTACTGTCTTTAAGCCAAAATGAAAAAACACAGGCAATTCAGATATTAGCTCAAAGTCTTGGCAATCCTTGGCGGGGAATTCAGAAGACATTAGGGGTATGTGGTGGTGATGCTTGTATTGGTATGACTCGTATTCCTGTGTGGGTTTTGGTTAACGCTCGTGACATCGGTATTAGTGAATCTCAACTTTTAAATGATTATCCGACTCTATCGGTAAGTGATTTAGCAAATGCTTGGTTTTATGCTTCGATGTATCCTGAAGAAATTGCCTTGGCTATTAAGGAGAATGAAGAAGCCTGATGGGTCGTTTGTATGCCGATGAGCAGTTTCCCTATGAGGTTGTGGAACATTTACGCAATTTTGGGCATGATGTTCTTACTGTCCAAGAGGCGGGAAAGGCAAATCTCAAAATTCCTGACGATCGCGTTCTTGATTTTGCGGGTAGTAATGAGCGAGTGGTTTTAACTTTAAATCGCAAGGATTTCAAACGTTTGCATAGATCGCATCCCGATCATGGTGGAATTATTATTATTTGTACGGATGATGGAGATAGATTGGCTCTAGCTGAGAGAATTCATGGATCTATTTTGGGTGAGGAGATATTGCTAGGTAAATTGGTTAGTGTGGTTCGTCCGATGAGATAAGCGATCGCTATTTCTTGAGGTGACATGAGACAATTTGGTACAATTTTATGTAAATTCATCCTATGGCTTAAACGCTATGACTTTTCAGAAACTTCACGAACAAGTACTAACTCTTCCCGAAGATGATCGTTGGGAATTAATCGATATCTTAATGAAATCGCTGCGGTCAAAACCTGCATTGGTGAACAGATACAAGGGCATTGCATCAAGTTTAGTGGGTATTGCGAAGACTAATGCGCCTGCACCTACGGATGAAGAGGTTAAATCTATTTTAGAAACAAGGCTTTTGCAGAAGTAATGAAGGTCTTATTTGATACGAATGTTATACTTGATGCGGTGTTGGCGCGTGTTCCCTTTGTCGAAAATGCTGCTTATCTTTTAGAGGCAGTGGAACTAGGCAGGATTCAAGGGTTTATCTCGGCTACGACTGTTACAGATATTCACTATTTGGTAAAGCGTCATACTAAAAGCACAGAAATAGCGATCGCTACGATCTCGAAGTTATTGATTTTAATGGAAATTTGTGCGAAACTTAAGGAGGCTGTTTGAGCGACAACTCTTGTTTTTAGATCTAAGTCACGAGAATACCTTGTTTATCGTAAATATCAGAATATTATTAACTTAGTAAGTCTTTTATGACTGGATATCTAGGCGTTATACTTCAGCTTTGAATCGGCAAAACATGTCTTTAAATTTAGTGCTAATTAGTGCTAAAATACCCACATGATGTTACGGTAACAATCAGGGTTTAAATGTTTTAAATATTTACTAGGACGTGTACATTATGAAAAACAACCCATTCATAAATGAAGAAAATGATTTTTTAGAAGAGTTACCTAGACATATTCGTGTCAAAATATTTGTTGCTGTAAATAATTCGTTGATAACTTATTCGACGAAAGGGCAGGAGATATGGCTTTCACCATTCCTCAGCCATAAATTAACTATAAATCAACGAATTATTTACAGCTAGAAATATTTCGTTTTATGAAACGAGATATGAGAAAGCTCTGGAGTGCTATAAGATCTGACCTAGTTAAAGCACCAAAATATCTACAAGACTTATCTGAACAGCTACCAGAAATTTTTGCTTTCATAAGCCCAGATGCTGATCTTCGTAATAGACGTGAAGCAGGGCAACCGCACACGTTTCTTAACAAAAAAAGACAAATATCTTAACAAT
>JBAXTW010000105.1:0-16285 GCA_037129985.1 Pseudanabaena sp. ELA645
GGCTTGTTGTTCTCATAATCTTCACGTTTTGTTACTTTAGCCAGCGTGTACTAGTCACAATTCCAGAATTTGCCGATCGCGTTGTCATGCCTTGTACTCATGGAGAAACTCGTGAGCAAGCAATTCATAATGGTGAAGAAGTTATTGAAATGTATCTAGAAGCTTGGCAAACGGAAGGTGAATCTATCCCTGAACCGAAGATACTTCAAGCTGCTTAGCTATGTTCAAGTGCGATCGCCATATTTGAAAAGTTAGCGATTATAATATTTAGGTAAAATGGTGATCTCTCATAAACTTATAAGTAATTTCTTACTATAGAGATGAAAAACTTAACTGCAATTATTGAACAGGCTGAAGAAGGTGGCTATTTTGCCTGTTGTCCAGAAATATCTGGCGCAAATGGGCAAGGAGAAACCATTGAAGAATGCTTTGGAGATTTGCAATTTGCCATACAGCTTATCTTTAAAGAGCTAAGAGAACAGGCGATCGCTAGCATCAGTTATAATAGCAAGTATTTGATAGCCGAGAGGTGTACTTATTTTGCCAACCGCCGAACAAGGAATTAGATGTGTGGTTCTTTGCCAGTCTTTGACTAATACCTTTACCCCTATTTTCGTTGTACGTCTTGATGAGCGAACTGGCAATCTATTCCTTTTAGCTGGAGATAATATTGAGATAGAAATCTATCGTAACGGACTTTGGAGATTTTTATAATGAAGCCTGATTTTACTACTATGAGCAAAGGAGAGTTACGATCTTATGTAATAACTCATCCTGATAATAAGAATGCATTTCATGCGTTTGTTGATCGTTTTACAGCTAACGCCTCTCCAGAAACTTTTGATGTTCCAAATTCAAAAAACGAGATGGAGGAAGTTGAAATCTTAATTAAACAAAAATTAGAGCAACTAAAAACAATTTAGCGATACTTCGTTAGTGCGATCGCTGATTCTTTCACAAAGCTTAATAGCGATATAATTTAAAAAAAGACTGTGTAGAAAAAGAAACAAACATCCGTGAGCCAAGCAGAAATCACAGAATCTTTGCTAACTAGCACAGGTTTTTATAGCCTATTTCAAACCTTACCCTTAGAAGTCCGACAAGGCTTTCTACAACTTTTATTTCAAAATAATTCCTCTGAATTGGAAGACTCTATCCTGTATTTAGCTTGTGAAAATTCTCGCAATGAAGGATTTTTATCTGAATTAGAGTCTCAGTCTCTCTTAGAGAGTTTGCCTCAATCATAGCTATTTATGTATTTGGATTTTCTTATTCCTAAGCCTCCCGTATCTTTGCAAACAAGAAAAACCGCAAATTTGCAAGCATGGGATCATTATTTTTAACACGCCTATTTTATAATTGATATCATCTTTTAAATTAACCAAAAAAAGGAGTTATAATTATAGCCACATCAGAGCAAAAAACAAGATGTTATGTCCTGTGTTGTTGGTTTACTAGACTTTATTTACCTATTAACATTGTTCGTCTAGATGACCGCACGGGAAACATTTTTTCCTTGCAGGAGAGGAAAACATTATTGAAATCTATCCAAACGGAAACTGGAGATACATTGCATGAGTCAGCCCAAATTTCAAGAAATGAGTCAAAAAGAACTGCAAGATTATACGCTCTCTCACAGAGATGATCAAGAAGCCTTCTATGCTTATATAGACAGATTACATCAAGAAGGAAATTGGATTGAAATGCCTCCAGTAGATTCGCTTGAAGATTTAGAAAAATATCCTGAGTTTACAGCGCGTTTCGCCAAAACTCTTAGCCTTGATTATCCGTCATAAATGCGATCGCCGATCTTGTAGTGCGATCCAGTTGAAACTAGAAATATTGTTGCTATACTTACTGTTTGTACAGAGTCATGGCTTGAACTCTCATATTTTTAATTTAGCGCAAAGTGCAGTAATACAGTACAATTTGAACCGTCATCACCATAATTATTGTAAATACAAATACACTCTTGATTTCACTTGAAGCCGTTGCTCAGACTTATCATCAGCCGCTATTGTCTCTAGTATTTGAGGCGCAATCTGTACATCGTCAACATCACCAAACTGACGCAGTACAGATGTGTACCCTCGCGAATATCAAGTCAGGACGCTGCCCTGAAGATTGTAAATACTGCCCACAAAGCGCTCGTTATCCTACGGCGGTGGAGAATTATCCCCTGCTCCCTCTTGATGAGGTGATCAAACAGGCCAAAGACGCTAAAGAACATGGTGCAACCCGCTTTTGTATGGGCGCGGCTTGGCGCAATGCTCCTGACGGTGAAGATTTTGATCGCGTGTTACAGATGGTAGAAGCAGTGGCTAACCTTGAGATGGAAGCTTGTGTAACGATGGGAATGCTGCGTCTCGATCAAGCTCAAAAATTGGCTAAAGCTGGGCTAACCGCCTATAATCACAATCTGGATACTTCCGAAAGTTTTTATCCTGAAATCATTACGACTCGGACTTATCGCGATCGCCTTGAAACAATCCAGAATGTTGCCGATGCTGGCATTCAAGTTTGTTGTGGCGGCATAGTCGGTATGGGTGAAACCGATCGCGATCGCATCGATCTTTTGCATACCTTAGCCAATCTTTCGCCACAGCCAGAGTCAGTTCCCATTAATGCACTTTCCCCAGTTGAAGGAACTCCATTGGGCGATCTGGAAGCGATCAATCCCTTGGTACTAGTTCGCATGGTAGCAACAGCGAGAATTCTCATGCCCAAGGCAATTGTGCGATTATCCGCAGGACGCGATCGGCTGAGTATTTCCGATCAAGCCCTCTGTTTCCTTGCAGGTGCAAATTCTATCTTCTCCAGCGAGAAGTTATTAACAACTGCAAATCCTAATTGGCAAGACGACTCTGATATGTTTCAACAACTAGGTATTAAGCCCAAAGAATTAGTACAGTAAATTACAAGTAGGTTCTCTGATTCAGCGATAAATCGAAAAAAAGGAATTCTTAAATGCTTGCTTAATTGCCGATCGCCCAGTTTGCGATCGCTAAATCATAAATTTTTTGCAATTTTTGAGCATGAAGGGCAAGGGTAAATTCCTCATAAAACAATGCATTACCCGCGATCCCGATCGCACGCGCTTGCTCGAAATTAGTCGATAAATTGGTAATCGCGGCGGCTAATTGTTCAACATCATTAGTGGGTACTAAAATTCCAGTCTTGCCATCTTGAATATGTTCAGGAATACCACCCGCCGCACTTGCCACCACCGCTCGAAATCTGGCATAAGCCTCCAAAGTCACCAAACCCGCAGGTTCTGGCCAAACACTGGGGAAAATTACGGCAAAGCTTTGACGATAGAGATTTTCTAACTTCTCGCCTTGACACCAACCATGCCAAGTTAGGCGATCGCTGATTTGTAAATCCTTTGCTAACTGGCGCACCTGTGGCATCGCCCAACCTTCTCCCGCAATATCGAGATGAATACGCGAATCCAAAAGAGGCATTGTTCGCAATAACCAATCTAGTCCCTTATCTGGCACAATTCTCCCTGCAAAAAATATCCGCTGTTGCGAATGGATAGATTGCTCTAGCGGTGAATGGGTAGTGAGGGGAGAGGCAATACCACAGCGCAATGTGACTACCTGTGCATCAGGTAAGCCATTCATAATTAGCTGCGATCGCACATAGTCACTATTGGCGATCGTCATAATACCCAGCTTTTTGAGTGTCGTTAATTGGGTAGTGGCGCGGTGAATTTTTTTGATGATTTCCTGAGGGCGGCGACTGCCACAGCCATCGACCATATGCCCCCATGTACAACCCCAAGGATTTAAAAGGCGATCGCAGCTAGATTGAGTACTGTTGAGATATTTTGTACCACTGGCGCAATAAACATCGTGATTATGGGCTGTGAATACTACTGGACATAGATTAGTAATCTCCGTTAGGGCAGTGGGATCATGGACATGGAGTAACTTAAAAGAACTTTGATCATAGTCAGCAAGATTACTAATAATTTCCGAGCCAAAAGCATCTTGAATGACTGCGTACAAACCATTAACATAGGTTTTGATGCCACCGCCCTTGATCGCATCTGCCCCAGCACAATGATAAATGCGAGCGCTTACAATCATTTCCTTAATTACTTCCCTAACTTCCAGATTTTACTTTGCCATCAAGTCTACCAGAGACAAGGAATTTTTGATCAGCACTAAACTCCACTGATGATAAGCCTTTTTCATGATTTGATAGAACTTATGACGATCGCTTGTCTCTTAAGCTCCTGATCCTGATTGTTTTATCAGCGCGGCCACTCGCCAACCAGCGATCGTCTTTACTAAAATCAAGGGTATGCACTCCTTCCGTATGCCCTGTAGAATCTTGGTTATGTTATCAGGAGAGTCATCGCCGATGATGATTTGCATAGGCTGAAGAGCTTGTTCAATTACTGAGTATAAAGCTTCTTTAAAAAGTTTAGCTCTCTTATAAGTAGGGATACAGATGGATATGGATAGATTCATCTGATTTTCTGGTTCTAATATCAAATTACTGTGTTTATTTTTGATAAAGTCTAGTATACAATACGACTGAGTATGGGTTAAAAATACTCAAGTGATACCAAGGGTTTATTCAAATATGTCAATATCGATAAAAACAACTTGCCTGATTAATAGCTTTAACTATAAAAACTACGTTGGTGAGGCGATCAAAAGTGCGCTATCCCAAACCCACTCTTTTGATGAAATCATTGTTGTAGATGATGCCTCTACGGATGGTTCTGGTCTATTCTTACAGATTGAATATGAACATAATGCGAATGTAAAAATCATTGTCCACGAACAAAATCAAGGACAATTAGCAGCCGTAACCACGGGCTTTTTACAATCAACAGGTGACATTATATTCTTCCTTGATGCGGATGACATTTACCATCCGCAATATCTAGAAACTGCTTTGAAAATATATAATGAGAATCCTGTATGTAACTTTATTTTCTTTAAGATGGGAACTTTTAAGTACAATAAAGAGAACTATCAAGCTCCAACTCAGTTACAAATTTCTCAATATAAAGACTATATTCAAGACCGTGGATACTCTATGATTCTTACTATGGAAGAACACATATTTATTGGCAGTCCCAATTCAGGAAATTCCATTCACAGAAAATATTTAAGTCAAATTTTACCCTGTACCTGCATTGGGACTTATAGGATGTGGACTGATAATTGCGTACTTTTTGGTTCTTCACTTCTAGGAGCAAGAAAATTCTTTGTTAATCTTCCAATGGTTGGCTATCGCAGACATTCAGATAATGACTCTAACAATGTATTTTATTTAGATAGATTTAAGTATTATCAGAGCCAAATTGCGACGATTCGCTTTTTCACATTTCTGCTTACAAAAACAAACTTAGACCGCTCTCAAATCTCTAGATTCGCTCCCTATGAATTCAAAACTATCGACTATCCGACCTGGGAGCTATTTTTTACTTATCTCAAGATAATGCTACGCAATCCATCAAGTGTTCCATTTGCGACGTGGCAATGGAACACCAAACTGTATGGATTAGCCATAATGTTGAAACACATGCTGAATAGATCATTAAGAAACAAAAAACCTTGATTAAGAACGCTAGACAAAATCAAGCTAAACTACCATTAATAGAGGCTTTGACACCACCACCAATGATCGCACCTGCCCCAGCACAATGACCCCAGCACAATGACCCCAGCACAATGACCCCAGCACAATGATAAATGCGATCGCTTACAATCATTCCCTTCATTACTTCCCTAACTTCCAGATTTTGACTTTGCCATCCAGACTACCAGAGACAAGGAATTTCTGATCACCACTAAACTCCACCGATGATACGCCTTTTTCATGATTTGATAGAACTTGTGGCGATCGCTTGTCTTTTAAGCTCCAAATCCTGATTGTTTTATCGGCACTGCCACTCGCCAGCCAATGATCATCTTTACTAAAATCAAGTGTATGGACTTCGCCCGTATGCCCTGCCAAAACATCCTTCATTTGTCCTGTAATTCCATCCCATAGTCTGACCGTATTATCTTCCATCGCACTAGCGATTAGTTTGCCATCGTTGCTATAGACCACAGAACGTACTGGACTGCCACTTTCGATGAGAGTTTTAATCACCTGTCCTGTTTCCACATTCCATAATCGAATCGCACCATCTTTACTAGCACTCACTAAAGTCTTGCCATCGGGAGTATATGAGACATCATAGACCCAAGATTTTTCTTGTAATGTATTAATCAGCTTCCCTGTTTCCGCATTCCACAAACGAATGGTGCGATCGGCTCCCGAACTTGCGACGACTTTACCATCGGGGCTGAAAATCGCCGTATATACCCGTTCTTGATGACCAATCAGGGTATTTAAAATTCTCCCTGTTTTGACTTCCCAAATCATTACCTTGCGATCGTCACTGGCGCTGACTAATTTTTTGCCATCAGGGCTAAAGTAAATATCATAAACCCTTCCCGTATTGCCTTTCAAGGTCTGCAATTTTTTACCTGTGGCAAAATCCCACAATTCAATATTCTGTTCCGCCGTTCCGCCTGCAATAATACTGCCATCAGGACTAATCGCCACGCTGTAAATTGCATCAGTACCTGAAAACTCCTTAAGTAAAGAAGTTGTCGAACTTGAGCCAGATTCCGTCGGCACAGACTGAAGATTACTAGATGTAGGGATTTGGTTCTCCTTGAGCGATTCCGCAACATTGTTACTTGGTGATTTGGATGGAACTCCTGTGGTTAAGATGAAAGCCGTAACCGCGATCGCACTAAGGGTAATTATCCCTAATCCCCAATGCCAAAGCTGGAAATGGGATAAAATTCCCGATAATTGGGATTGAGGTTTCTGAACTTGAGTTTCAGGAATGGGTGAGCGATCGCTAATCAAAGATGTTGAAAAAGAAGGATCTAAGTTATGAGGATCGGTAATGGGGATTGTTGGCAAACTATGATTGAGCGAAATGGGGTAGCGATCGGCAAATTCTGCGATCGCGTTATAAGCCTCTTCAGCACTGAGATAGCGCTGTCGAAAATCAAACCGCACCATCTGTGAAAGAATATCAGCAAACTCAGGATAGACTTTCGGAGCCTGTTGTCGCCACATAATTTCCAAATTCTCATCCTTGACTAAATGACTAGGAGCAAGCCCCGTCAAAGCCTGAATTCCAATCATCCCGATCGCATAGATATCACTAGCAAACTTCGGCTCTCCATGCGCCTGTTCACTGGGCATATAACCAGGTGTTCCCACACCTACGGTATATTCAGCAACTGTTTGCCCCGTTGCCAATCCATTTGATAATCCCGTGGGGGTAGCAATTTGTTTGACGATGCCAAAATCAATGAAAAAAAGCTGTCCATCGCGCCGCCGAATAATATTCTCAGGCTTAATATCGCGATGAATGACATTGTTTTGATGGATAAAACTAAGTACCTTTAACAAACTTTGCAGTAGCGCAACCACAGCAAACTGTTCCCAAATCTTGCCGCGTAATAATTCGTGACTTAAATCCTGCCCATCAATATATTCTTGAACTAGATAAAATTCCGATAATTCTTCAAAGTGAGCAAAGAGTTGCGGGATCTGTGGATGTGTGCCAAGTCGGTAGAGAACCTGCGCTTCGGTTTCAAACAGCCGCCGCGATAGTTGCAACACACTTGCTTCTTGAATGCGTGGACATAATCTCTTGATTACTCGCGTGGGGCGATCGGGCAGATGTAAGTCTTTTGAGAGATAGGTCTCGCCAAAGCCGCCACCGCCTAAACGTGAGATAACTTCGTAATGTCCGCCTACTAGCTGCCCTGTGGTAAGACTCATAATTTAAGTCATGTCTCGGAATTGTAAAATCAAGATTTGAGTCAGATTCTAACCCAAAACGAAATCACTATAGGGGTCTAAATTTCAGTGTTTTACAGGCAAGGGGCTTAAGCCCCTTGTTTCAGGAAATAAACGTTGCTTGAATCTTGTGAATAATTTAATCGCTATATAGTCTCCGAAAACGGACATCAATTTTGTCGCTCTTTTCACGATTGCATTTTGCACAAAGGGTTTGGAAATTGCTAAAGTCGTTGGCTCCACCTTGTTTTAATGGAATAATATGATCGACTTGTAATTTTTTTGCGCTAAGGTCAATTTCCTGACAGCTTTGGCATTGATAGCCATTGCGCTCGAAAACCTTTTTTCTAACCTCGGCAGGAATAGAAATGCGCGGTGTTTTATCTATCATAAAATCTTGAGTTATATCCATTTTTCTTTCGCTTGTTGTTTTCTCTTTTAGAATACCAGAGAGGATAGGCGGCGCAAAGCGCCGCCTACACCTACTTTTTTATTGCCGATCGCTTTCTAGATCAAAGACAACTTTTTGCCAATACCAAACTTCAGGCATATTCGGATGATCTTGCTTGGCAATATCGATCAGCCGTTGCGCGATCGCCATATTACCACCCACCAAAGCCAGCAAACGCTGTTGCAACTCCAAACTCGGCATTTGCATCAAATCCACAGTCGCCGCCGCGTTTGACTGGATTCGCTTTGCATCCTTAGTTTGTTTCTCTAGTTCCGATTGCCAGAGATTAATCCGAGCGATCGCATAGCGATAACGCTCCATCATCGACAAGTTAAACCAAATATTTGCCGCCTCTTGGTAATCATTGATCGCCCCCTTGAGATCACCAAAGTCATACCTTGCATCAGCGCGATCGCAATATAACTGAGGATTTTTATTATTTAAAGACAGCGATCGCGAAAAATCTTCGATGGCAACCCGATAATCCTTAAGCCTTAAATAAGCCTGAGCGCGATGCATATAAGTTTCAGGATTGCTGGGATATTCGCGAAGTAACTCGTTAAAATCAGCGATCGCCCCCTGAGCATCACCAATTTCTGCACGAATTTTGCCCCGTCCCAGTCGAACTTCGGGATTTTGTGGTTCGAGAAATATCGCTTGATTAAGGTCGCGCATCGCACTCTCTGGATCGCCCAACTTCGCAAGAGTCAAGCCGCGTAGACAAAAAGCTTTAACATTTTGAGGTTCAATTTGTAACATCCAATTGAGATCGATTAAGGCTCCCGTATAGTCACTCTGATCAATTTTTTGTTGGACTTTGCTCAAAACATCCGCCATTGACGGTGGTAACAGAGCCTCTAGGGGTTGATAACTCTCAATACAACGCCGACAATTAGCCTCATCGCGTAGTTCTAGAAATAGATGAGCCGCTTGTTTATAAGCGGCGATCGCCTTTTCAACTTGATTTTGTAACTTATAGGTCAATCCCAATAATTGATGAGCGATCGCCGATTTAGAATTAAGCGCCAATGCTTGAGCGATATCAGCTTGGGCGGCGATAACGTCAGAAATTGCAAGTTTGGTAATACTTCGCGCAATATACACATCGATCGCATCAGGGTTAAGATTAATGGCTTGATTGTAGTCAGCGATCGCACCTTGGCGATCGCCCAAATCAAATAGCACCAGTCCGCGCTGGTAATATGCCTCAGCCAATTCAGTAATTGACTGGGGATTCGATTGAATCGCCACGCTAAATGCTTGCACAGCGCCATAGCGATCGCCAGACTTCGCCTTAGCCAAACCTTGCTGATAAAAATCTTGTGTCATGACAATTATGCGATTTACTCAAAACCAATTTTAAGTCGCGTGGCAAAGATGCGCTACTCAAAATTGTTTTTTTATTGACAATTATTTTTCTAATTCTTCCATTAAGCCGCCGATCGCACCTAATGCATTTTTTAAATGAGTGGCGATCGCAGTGGCAATTTCTTCAGGTTCAGTCATTTCATCTTCAGGATCGTCGCTGGTGTCGCGTAACCATGCGATATCAAGGTTGTCATTGCGATCGCTGATTTGTTCACGGGTAAAGCAACGGAAGCGACCTTCTTCACCTTGATCGATGCGTGGCGATTTGCCATAGGGATCATCACCAAAGGCGGCTTCAAATTCGGCAAAATCAGCAAGGGTTAGTTGGCGGGTTTTGCCGAAGGGGTTGGTATTGGCTCACATATCGTATACCCAGACTGCTTTGGTATTGCCGCGATCAACACATAAAAATAAGAGAGAGAGTTTAACTACATCTGCTTTTAAAGCTCTATCTTAGAACAAACAGATATAAATTTTATTCGGAGTATGTAATTTCTAGATCTTCAACAAATTTACGCTCTCTTAATTTTATATACTCGTCTCTTTTTAATAGAAAGTCATCAGTTCTATTTTGCTTATATAAATCAACCATTTCTTCAGTTATAAAATGCTTTTCTAAAATCTCATATTCAGAATCTTGTATAAAGGCACTAATAGGTTTTCTGTCAGCTTTTGATTCAAAATCAGAAGATAGTCTGAGGATAACATTGGATGGTTTTCGATCTTTTTTTGAATAAATAAAGAACTCTTTTATTCCTTCACGTTCTTGGATAGAATTATCACCAATAACTGATTTTAAGTAGAATAGTTGTAGCGCTTTGGGTCTGACTCCAGTAAAATTTATCTTGGCAGGATATGTAGCTGCACTAAATTGAATATCATTATTAACTTTATAAATCCCATCAGGATGTTGAGAATTAATGAATTCAAGAAAGCGTTGATAAGCACTTCTTTGTTGGCTTAAAGAGTATAGTGTAAAGTAATTTGAATATGTAGTTATCCAAAACCACTTTTCAAGAGATTTTAGCTGCTCTGATGTTGGCTCTTGATTTAATCTAAAATATTCTGATATAAAAATCATTTGACTTGGATAAGGTAATAGACGAATATCAATCACAAATAATATTCTGTACAGAAAATCTACAGCTTTTTTAATGTGTTCGTATGCGTCATTTGTGAATTTCTGTAGATCTGGCTGTAATAGGTCTCCACTTTTGACATCAAAATAGATTTTCCCTTTTGCGTTATAAATACAGTTTAAAATGGTATCTCTTTTTAGATTTTCAAAATTGTATATATCTAAACTATTCAGAAATTCAGTAATTGAATCTATAAGATTAAATTCTGTTTCGCCATAACTACGAGCAGAAAGTATATAGTCCTTAGATATTCCAGTCCCAGTTGAGTTAAGCCTAGAAAATATTTCAATAGCACTCTTAATGTCACCTCCTTGTATTGACACGAAAGGCATTCTATATTTATGCAAAACATCATGGAGATTTCTCGCACGATCAATATATTCAAGTTTATCTGCCTCTACAATATCTTCTTTATCTAACTCTCTTAAGTAGTTAAATAATTCTCGATTATCATAAATTTTATAAAGCTCAATCGAGAAAATATTAGTATTCTTTCTGCGATTTTCTCTAACAAAGTTAAAACTTTCATCTCTTAAATCAAAAAATATTGAAAATTTATTTAAGTTATCACCTACTTCTATTCGATTAAAATTTTTAGGATTCATTAAAACTCCAAATAGAGTAGATATCCTTTGAAATCCATCTAACACATATGCAAATTCAGCATTTTGTCCTTCTATTCTATATGGACCAACTTCAGTCTTTATATCAAAATTTTCGTTTGTTTTCCAGAACAGCAAACTTCCTATTGGATATGATTTTAGAATGCTATCAAACAATTCACGCATTTGATCTGTTTCCCATACAAACTCCCTTTGAAACACAGGAATTTTATATTTCCCTTTAGCTACTTCTGCTAACAAGTCTTCAAGAAATATGGTGTTAGGTTGAACGATTATTTTGTCATTCATATAATTTTAGCGATTTTTAGTAATATTACCTCAATTTCAGAAACCTCTTCATTGGCTTCTGCTAAATAAACTTTGTGATGTTTACACCGTTCCTCAAAATCTCGGTAAGAAAAGGCAGAAAGAAAGATTGCAGGAAATTGTTCTTTTATATCTTTTTCTCGTATGCCGATATTGAATTGATCAATACTTTTTCCATACTCTATAAAGTCTAGCTCATTATCACTTTTGTTCATTAAATCAATCTTTTGCTGTTCACTTATCGAAGTGATATTTTGAAATAAGATATTTAGAGGAATATAGTTCTCTATTTTTCTTTTATACAAAATATGCCAAATTAATCTATCTATAGGCTCGTACTCATAATCCGCCAGTTGAATAAGCTCAATATCCCATTTAAAAAACTGGATTTTCTTTTTATTTGGTGTTATGTAGTCGTTTTTGCTGGATTTATCGCTATCAAAAATAGCCATTAGCTTATACTTAAAAATGTCCCTGTAACGATTGCTGCTTAGCCATCTTTCGGCTATTTTTACAATTTCTCCAGTTCCACCAGAATGCTCAGATTCTAGACTTTCATTTTTTATAGCGTCTTCTATCAGTTGATAAATAGATCTTCTTTTTGCCTTGCCGCTACTATACTTTTGACAAATACCTTGAATAAACTTCCAATCATTGATTCCATTTTCTACAATGATTTTAGAGCGTTCACTAATAATCTGATAAGCAGCATTTGGATGTATTTCACCTAATGATGAGTCAATGCCAATTGTAAAATTGGTAAGATGTCGTCTATGTAAACTTGTAATCGGTCTTCGAGGAATATTAGTAATATAGTTTTCTAATCCTCTTTTTTGTTCTTTTCCTAGATATTCTTTGGCAATATTGCTGTTGTTGAAATTATATTGATTCTTTTCATCAAAAAAAATATTCTTAAGATTTTGAGTGTCAATAAAATGATTTTGACAATTTTTATGCATAAGCTTAACGAGTATATCTGCCAATACACGCTGTATATTAGGATCTTGATTATTGAAAATTAAGCGATTGAAAAATATAATCATAGTTCTATTTCTTTACTCGGCTTTTCTTTCGATAGCATTTTGCATTTCCAAAATTTCTTTTAGACTTTCATTGAAAACGCCTTCTGGCCAGTCGCTTAAAACCCCATTTTCATCAACTGTAATCTCACGAAGTTCTTTGCCTTTAGTTTCGGCATCTTCTATCCAATAGATTATTAGATCATCTTCAGTAAATCCAAAATCATTTTCAACAATCAGCTTGCGAAGCCGTAAAAGAATATTTTCAGAATGGGTTTCAATAATAAAAGTCTGGTCATTTTGTTTAGCAGATTTTGCAAATAGCTCAGCTAAATCACCATGTGCCGCAGGATGTAAGTGTAGCTCTGGCTGCTCTAAAACAATGATTGATTCGGGTCTATCAGTTACACTTGCACGAACTACTAAAGGCAATGCTTGGTTCATACCCTGCCCAACATCTACAAGATTAATACTAATATCGTCTTTTGAAAGTACAATCTGTATAAGTGGTTTTTTGCTGGTATTATCAACTTCCAATGCCCAACCGTCAAAATGCTCCTTATACCATTTCTCTACATCTTGATGTAATTTATCTGCTTCTTTAAACTTACTGATCCCAAGCATAGAATAAGCATTTTTACCCTTGACACCTGTATCTTTAAATTGTGTTTGTCCTGTCAAATAGAAATATCTTTCAGGCAACACCCTGAATGGACCTATATAATCAACATCAATTCTTACTTTATTAAATAATATTTTACTGATTTCATCGTTAGGAATATTGATAGGGATAAAACCTTTAAATCTAACATCACGATTGTTTTTGTTAATATTATCGAAATAACCATCTTCTTTTAACTCAAACTCAAATTGATTCTTATCATCCTTATATTCCCATTCAAAAATTTCCAATCCATACTCTGTAATTTGAAGTTGTTGATTATATCTTTCTCGTAAATTAGCTTCTATTTTTACATTATTATCAAAGGCAAGATTGAATTTTATCGATCTACCTGCAAATGTATTACCAAAAAATAAATTTTCAAAATCTGCCCCTAACTCTACTTCATTGTTACTTAACAGAAGAGGTTCATCTATCTCAGCGGACAGAGAGTTCTCCAGCAAAGTAAATAACTTTGCAATCGAGCTTTTGCCAGAACTATTCTTTCCAATTAAAATAGTAATTGGTTTTAATTGAATTGTTTGCTTTTCATAAAAAGCTTTATAGTTCTCAAATGAGATCGATCTTAGTTTCATGTCTTTGAGTTGTGGAATAATTAAATATGCCGTTTAGTATGATTAAGTTGTGATGATATTGTAACTTAATGATTTGCTAATGATAATCCTATAACTTTTTATCTTAGCTACATAATTCATTAATAAAAAAGCTAAATATCGTTTTTCGTGCCATGTCATACTGAACTTAATCATACTGCTAAATATCGTTTGATTTTGCCCGATCGCCCCTGCGACATTTTTACGCCGCCGCTTAGCTTCGATCATCGCCACACAGCGTAAACTGATAAATAGGGCATAGTCGGCAATACCGTTGTTAGTGGGATATTCGGAAATGGCGATGTTTTTGCCTTTGGTGGGGCGAAAGCCTTGGCTATAGCGCAGGTTTTGAGTATCCACTTCCCAACCGCGATCGCGTAATTGTTGATCGATTAGCGCTCTGGTTTGGGCTTCGTTGAGGTCTATAGTTTTGGATGCAGCTTCACCACGTTCAATGATTGCCGCAGTTTGCTTGGTGGTGGGGTGTTGATTGGCAATTTGGGTATCGGTGATTATTTTTTCTAATTCTTCTATTTTTGCCTTGAGTTCGGCGTTTTGTTGGGCTGTGGTATCGGTGGGTGGGATAAATGCTTTGCTCTTGAAGTTGCGATCGCTAAAGGTGCGATGAAACCAGATTCCTAATTGGTGAGAGGTTTGTAATAGGGTGAGGGCTTGGTCTGTCTCGGTGTTGACTTTGTTGTGGACGGCTTTATTGCCTGCAATTCTGATCAAATGGAAGAGGTCGGCTACTTCTTTAGAAATTACATTTTCTAGTTTTAATCTTTTTAATAGTTCGACTTGGGCTTCGTCTGACGATTGGTATAGCCCTGTGTTGGCGGCGATGAGTTTGGCGAGGCGTTCGGCATATTGACGCAGTTTGATGATGCAGGTGTTGCTGTCGCTATGGAAAAACTGCTCAGCTAGGGCTGCGAGTTTGACGATTTGTTGGTCATGTTGGCGCAAAAATCCAAAGTTAGCTGATTGTATTTCCATATTTTTAGACGGTTATTTCAGGGATTAGCGAAGAAACAAAATCAAAAATCTGCTCTGCGTAAACATTTTTGCCTTGTTTTTTAAGTTCTAAGCTTTCTTTTTGATATTGATTTATACGCTGTTCTGCGAATCTCTTTGAAATTTCTGATGGACTTATTAGCTCAGGATTTTTCTCTCGCCAATCTTCTGTTAATTTGCCAGAGCAAGCAGCAGCTAAAACAGCTTGTTTGTAACGCGCAATTAGTTTTGGGATGTGGTTTAGCTCATTACGCGCCGTGCGGTGGCGATCGCCTATCCGATCCAACTTATCCACAATCCGCCGTTGTTCATTGAATGGTGCAACTGGAAATGATGATTCTTTAAGGAATTTAAAATGTCGGCTATATCCCTTATTTGGTAGCTCAATCGCTTTCATAGCGTAATAAGCATAGAGTGTATTAACAATTTGACTGGGTTGAAGTACTTTTACACCATCAGCACCTTGAACAAAAGGTGAATTTACTAATTTGATAATTCGAGTATGATCTCCCCAGATAACAACTGGTAATTGACCATCATAAATTAATGAATCATCATTGGTATATCCACCAATAAAGTCCTCTCCCTGATCAATGATCGGGATTTTACCAATGGTAAGATACTCTTTCTGAGGTACTTTTTTATTTGCAGAAGTTCTATCAAAAAAGAAGAGGTTGAAGTCTATCCATTCCCATTTTTTCGGTAATTCTTCAATAGCCCATTTCCCTTTATCCGAATCTGGCACACTCATAACCCAACCTCACCATAACTTAGTAAACATAAACCCACAAATCTCCAACTTTTTCTTTGCTATCAAAAACAACTGTGGCAACAATCAAAAAAGTCGCAGATCTCAGCCCTTGCATTTTACTTTACAAACAACCCTAAAAACCTAGAAGCAGTCACAACCATCGTACCCTGCGCCCCATCAAACAACTCAAAATCGCGATCGCCTGTAATTAGATAATCAGCAACTCTAATCATTCGCCTCGCCTATAAGCCGCGATTTCTTCCGCAATCTCATCATCAGTAATTTCACTCACACCAGCCAAAGCCTGAGTTTCTCTAAATAGCTGCTTCATATCTTCAACCAAAGCTGCACGATTTTCTATTGTTTTAGGCTTTACAGGAATACGATTAGTATTTTGTTGAAATATCAAAAAATCAACAAAATCAATCACAGAACTCAACTTGTCAGGTTCTAGCCTGAATTATGCATGACAAGGGAAAACAGGAAAAGAAAAAGAGCCTAAA
>JBAXTW010000106.1:0-16043 GCA_037129985.1 Pseudanabaena sp. ELA645
GCCCGATCGCCTTATGCCACGTAAACAAACGTTGCAATTTTTCCCAGTATTCAACGGTAGAATATCGAAAAATGCGTCGCCAGTTTTTTAAGAATTAGTCGCTCTGCCAACCACATATCGGACAATTCTGATTAAGGCGATCGCCTAGACTAAGTTTATTGTTGTTTTAAGACCATATTTTTTGCCCAGCAATTATGAAGTTAGTAATATGCCCCAATCAACAAACATGAATTCTCCAGATGTCGATGTATCAAATGTCAAGGTGGAATTTCGAGATGTGAACTTTCGCGTCGGTCGCCGCGATCTCGTGACTAGGGTAAATTTAACCATCAATCAAGGCGAAGCATTGTTGTTATTGGGGCGGAGTGGTAGTGGTAAGACGACAACTTTAAAACTAATTAATCGTTTGCTAATGCCAACTTCAGGGCAAGTTTTGGTCGCCGATCGCTCTACCCATGAATGGGATGCGATCGCATTGAGGCGCAAGATTGGCTATGCGATCCAAGAAACAGGCTTGTTTCCTCACTTTACGGTTAGAGAAAATATTGGCTTGGTTCCATCTTTGCTGAAATGGTCTCGCCCCAAACTTGAAGCTAGAGTTTATGAAATGCTTGATTTAGTCGGGCTAGAGCCAGAAATATTTGCTCATCGCTATCCCCAACAATTATCTGGTGGTCAGCGTCAGCGCGTTGGCATCGCAAGGGCTTTAGCAGCCGATCCGCCGATTCTGTTAATGGATGAACCCTTTGGCGCACTTGATCCGATTACCAGATTGGAATTACAACAACAGTTTCGCAATTTACAAAAACAATTGGGAAAGACCGTGGTATTTGTCACCCATGATATTCAAGAAGCCTTTTTTCTGGGTACACGTATCGGTTTGATGCATGAAGGTCAACTAGTGGTATTGGGAACTAAAGAAGAATTCATGCGATCGCCCCATCCCGAAGCTCAAGCATTTATGGCTTGTTTACCGACTAATTTGTGAAGCAGATATCAATTATGTCCCCGCCGAAGGCGGAACAAAAAAAACTTGGAGATTACTTAGTTGTTTAACTTTCTGAATCAATATGCCTCTGAGATTTTGCGGCTTAGTGGCGAACATTTAATTTTAGTAATCATTGCGATGACCGTAGCCATTGCGATCGGTATCCCCTTGGGAATTCTGATTACTCGCCGCCCGAACTTTGCGCCCTTAATTCTTGGACTTGCCAACGCCCTCCAGACTATTCCCAGCTTAGCCATTTTTGGCTTTCTCATATCGGTTCCATTTCTCGGTGGTATCGGTAAAACTCCTGCGATCGTGGCGCTCACTCTTTACGCTCTACTGCCCATCATCCGCAACACCTATATTGGTATTCAAAATATCGATCCTGCCGTGCGTGAGGCTGGAAGGGGAATGGGAATGACCGATTGGCAATTACTAACTCGCGTGGAACTACCTCTTGCCACAGGTGTAATCTTAGCGGGTGTGCGGGTAGCAACTGTCATTTCCGTAGGAATTGCCACCATTGCTGCCGCGATTGGTGGTGGTGGATTAGGCGTATTTATTTTTCGTGGTATTTCCACAGTTAATAATCAATTAATTCTTGCGGGGGCGATTCCCGCCGCGATCATGGCGCTAGCTGCTGATTTTGGTTTAGGTTGGCTAGAGAAAAGGATTACTCAACAGAAGACCAAACCTTCAAGATTTAATCGTCAATTCGCAATTGTGAGTTCAATTGTCGGTATTGTGGCGATCGCGATTATTACCACGATAACGATAATTGTCCTCCAACAAGCACCCGCAAAAATTATCATTGGCTCTAAAAACTTTACCGAGCAGTTAATCTTAGGTGAATTATTAGCGCAACAAATTGAGAACCGTACCAACTTACAGGTCGATCGCCGTTTTAATTTGGGCGGAACCTTTGTCTGTCATGAAGCCGTAAAAGCGGGGCAAATTTCGGCTTATGTGGAATATACTGGCACGGCGCTAACGGCGGTATTAAAGCGATCGCCAATTACCGATCCTGCGACGGTATATCAACAAGTCAAGCAAAACTATGCTGATAATTTTCAATTGGAAGTAATGCCATCCTTGGGTTTTAATAATACCTTCGCGATTACAATTCGCGGTGAAGATGCTAAGCGCTTCAATCTAAAAACGATATCCGAAGCCGCTCAATATACCCCCCAATGGCAAGCAGGATTTGGTTATGAGTTTTTAGAAAGAGCCGATGGCTACGCTGGTTTAGCTAAAACCTACGGATTAAAATTTGACAAACCGCCGCAACAAATGGAAATCGGGTTAATGTATCAAGCCCTAGCTCAGAAGAAGGTCGATCTCATCGCGGGGAATTCCACTGATGGTCTGATTCCAGTTCTAAATTTATTTATTTTGGAAGATGATAAAAAATATTTCCCGCCCTATGAAGCCGTGCCAATTTTCAATCAGGCGGTTTTACAAAAATATCCCGAAGTACGCGGAGTGATCGCGCAATTAGCGGATTTAGTTTCTAATGAAGATATGCAAAAAATGAATTATCAAGTCGATAGTCAGGCGATGACCGTGGAAACCGTCGTGAAGGATTGGCTGAGGGCTAAGATGCCTAGAAAGCCATAGGAAAGAAATAGACGCTCACAAAATCATAAAACCCGCAGCTTTAAAGAAAGGCGATAAAGTGGGACTGGGTTTAATTGCGATCGCATTTTGTAACGGCTAGCAATCGCAATACTAAAATCAATTCAAAAACTCAGCTATAGTTTTTGTAGTCGCATTCATTCAAAGCTATGGCTGATGTAATCTCATCTGAAACATTTCCAGATAGCCAATTAGATGGCACTGGTGCTAAGCCAACTATGGGTGGCGGATTGCCTGTAATTGGTTATTGGGCAGAAAAAACACTGGATCTTAAAGGTGGATTACTTTGGAAAACATTGTTGCATAAGAGTGCTTGTCTATCTTGTGCGTGGGGAACTGGCGGACAAAAGGGGGGATTTCAGAATGAGGATGAAGAAAATTTACAGCGCTGTGCCAAGAGTGTCGAAGCGATCGCCTCGGAGTTAATGGAGCCAATTCCCAAGCATTTTTTCGAGCGTTATACTATTTCTGAATTACAACAACTGAGTTCGATGGAAGCCGATCGCTTAGGTCGGTTAAGTTTCCCTGTGATCAAACATGCCCATAGCGATCGCTATGAGCGCATTTCATGGGATCGAGTTTATGAAATCGTTACAGAAGCCTTTCAAAAATCCCCAGAACGTTTAGCCTCCTATAGTTCGGGGCGTTCATCAAATGAAGCTGCATTTCTTTTGCAACTACTCATGAGATCGCTTGGTTCCAATAATCTTGCTGACTGCTCTGATCTATGTCATTCAGCTTCAACGGTGGGACTAAATCAAGTATTTGGTTCAGGAACTTCGATGGTCAGTCTTGCTAACTTAAAACAAAGCGATTGCATCGTATTGATTGGCTCTAATGCCCCCGCAAACCATCCTCGCTTGATGAATGAATTGATCCAGTTGCGCGATCGCGGCGGCAAAGTGATTGTCATTAATCCTTTGATTGAAGTTGGACTAGTCAAATTTGCTTCACCCGCCTATCCCATCAAGTCTTTTCTCAAAGGTTCAGAAATATCTTCCCATTACATTCAACCAGTTTCAGGCAGCGATACCGCCGTTTTTCTGGGCATCCAAAAAGCCTTAATTAAAAATAATTGGGTTAATTATGACTTCCTACAGCAACATGCAGAGGATTGGGAAACTGTGGTCGAACAGGTGCGATCGCTTGAGTGGTCATCCATTATCGATACTTGTGGCGTTTCTCAAGAAGAATTAGAAATTGCCGCCCAAATGATTGGTACTTCGCAAAAGGTCGTCTTTGCTTGGGCAATGGGTGTCACTCAGCATTCTAATGCAGTCGATAATGTTTTTAGTATTGCGAATACTGCACTCCTGACGGGTAATGCTGGCAAAGAAGGGGCGGGGACAATGCCCATTCGTGGACATTCCAACGTGCAGGGCTTCGGATCGATGGGGGTGACGATTCGCCTCAAAGAAGAGATCATGCAAACTTTGGAGAAATTATTACAGCGATCGCTTAGTCGAGTACAGGGTTATGACACTCGCGCTCTCATTACTGCTAGCGATCGCTATGAAATTGACACCTTGTTGTGTTTGGGAGGTAATCTTTATGCGGCTAATCCCGACCTCACTCAAGCCAAACGCGCTCTAGGTAATATTCAAACAGTTATATATATTTCCACTAAGCCCAATCTGGGACATTTCCACGGACTCGCTAAAGAGAACACTTTAATTTTGCCTGTATTTGCGCGTTTTGAAAATCCTCACAAAACTACAACTGAGTCTGGCAACAACTTTGTCCGCCTAAACGATCAAGGAGAATCGCATCTCAATCAACGCGAAGGCACAGATCTAATTTCGGAAGTAGAGTTTCTTTCGGTACTTGCCGATCGCTTGCATGGTGATGATGTTGTTAACTGGCGATCGCTCCAAGACACTAAATATATCCGCCAATTAATCGCTAAGACAATTCCCGACTATGCCAAAATCGGTGAAATCGATGATACCAATCAAGAATTTACAATTGCTAATCGAGTTTTCCATTCACCAACATTTCCAACGCGATCGGGTAAGGCGAAAATGTTTGTAACTCCTTTGCCAAAGCTAGAATTACCAACACGAGAGAATTTTGATTTACCCCCAGATATTCCAGCAATTATTCTATCTCTAGGGACAGGGCGCAGCTATTCCCAACATAATACCGTTGTTTATAAAGAAGGTGATTATTATCGCGGAATGTCCCACCGAAACTGTATTTTGATGAATAAGACTGATGGCGATCGCGCAGGTTTTCAGGAACATCAGCGCGTTACCGTCAAGGGTAATGCTGGCAAAATGGAAAATGTCGAAATCATCTATGGACAGATTCGTTCGGGTTCAGCACTAATGTTTTACCCTGAAGTGAATGCTATTTTTAGCGCTCCCATTGATGAACGATGTGGCACACCTGCATTTAAGCGCGTTCCGATTGCTGTATTTTAGTCTAACTTTTTCTCAACTAACAACGAGTAAAGCTATGAGTAATAAAATTAGTGGCGATCGCATATTATTCTAGTGGAAATTTGCCAAGGTTGTAGCACTTGTGTGGGAATAGGCGACCGCTTTTTCTAATACCTTTTATCTGGATCAATCCTATCTTTATGTGAAGGCTTCGACTTCGCTTAGCCAAAGATAAAAGTTAAGTCGAAGCCTATTTCAGCTCATTTCGGATTGCAATATGTCCGCTCAGGCACTGGAAATCCGCAGGAAGTTCCATCTTTATGAATAACTTCTTCTTCCCAAGGTAGAGAATATTTTCCATCTACCATATCTTGCATATATGTATAAGGGCAGTCTTGAGCGCCACCCTTCACAGCCACATAACCGCGATGCCCAAATTGGTAAATATTGTTTTCTACACCCCAATGTTTGCGAGCTTCACGGACTAGATCGGGACGAACTTCAGCAGTAATAATCTCATCAGGACGGTGACTGCCCATCACCAAAGGCTCACCATCATACAGGGTCAGCGTTTTCACCATCAAAGGCAGCAAGACGAACTTTTGTCGTAGGAATGAGGGAGCGATCGACAAACTCTTCGACATTGGCAACATCCTTCATACCATTTGCTGCATGAGTCAGCGCAATTAAACTATGCGTTTTACCGCCGCCATATTGAGTATCTAGCCGAAACACCGAAGCAACAGCACCACCATGTCCACTCAGTCGCTGACAAACATTTTTGATTAATGCTTTTAATCCTTTGGTTGGATATGTATTGGCAAAAAATAAATCTGGCTTCTTATACTGATCATGTGCAGAACCTGAAATAACTTGAGCAAGGTCAGCCGCCAAGTCCTCTTCGCGCAAACATCCTCTCTTTACGTCGTCTCTAGGTGTACAAATTTCAAATAGTGATCTCACTGTTAATTAAATCCTTTCAAAATTAAATCAGTCAATTGGATTGCATCAACGATGCGGTAATACTTAGTATTTCTTTGAAACAGCCAATGTGTCACTAATCAAATTCTCTACTAGAACAAATATCACCTATGCGATCGCCCCAAAAGATAAGCCCTTTACAGAGCCTAAATCTAGAAATACTGATGCAAATCTTTCCCCTGATCGCCTAAATCAACAACCGCTTGTTTTAGCAAGGCGATCGCCATCGGTGACGGTTGATGATGTCCATTGCGCCATCGGCTCAGCGAAGGATAGGATATACCAAGTTTTAGAGCGAGTTAGTTCGCCTTGGTTTAAATTCAACCTTGACAGAAGCGCGTCTATTAAATATGTATAGCTTTTTTCCTGTAACTTCATGACAGCGAAATATATCAAGTGATATAGCGAGTATATCAGATGTTTTTTGTTTTTGTGTTACAAAAAAGCAATGTTTAAGAGATTGCTGTCCATTTAATAGGTTTTCCACGCTTATCAAATCAAACATGGAACTAAAATCTGCTACACCTAAATCACGATTGAGATACTTTCGCCTGTTATTTATCCCCGTGGCGATCGCCGCCTTGGGCGTGATGGCATATTGTATTTGGCAAATATTTCCTTGGTTTGTGGCAATGGCGATCGCAGGACCGCTCGCAGGATATTCGATTTTGCAAATAATTCCACTGTTCATAAAGTAAGGACGCAATAACAATGCCTGACTCAAAGCTAATAGTCATCATGACAACCTTTCCCGATCTAAATCTTGCCAATAATATTGCCAAAATACTTGTCGATGAAAAACTTGCTGCTTGCGTTCAAGTAATGCCTAGCATGACATCGACCTATATCTGGGAGGGAAAACTATGCCAAGAATCAGAGCATCTAGTCCTAATCAAAACCATAGCAAGCAATTATGAATCACTAGCAGCTAGATTGAGTTCTCTACATCCTTATGAAGTACCAGAAATTATCGCCTTACCAGCGATCGCAGTTGAGCAAAATTATTTACTCTGGGCAAAATCTATTTTGCAGTAAACAAAAAGCGATCGCCAAAAAATGTGCTGGGGATTCGTTAGCTTTTTTTACCCAGTAAAGCCTCGATATCAATACCAATATCGATTAAATTGACAGCCTAAAGAAAGCTTTTTACAACTTGTGTATCCATCCTACGAATTACTTCAAGTTTTGACATTTGATCGATTGCCAGAGCCTTTAAAGGAAAAATTAGTAGTGCGATCGCTTGTGGATCTTGAATGCAAGTTTCTAGGATTGATGGTAAAAATGACAGGGTTTTCCCACTTGCTGTCAGTGTTGAGCGTGCGATCACGGCATAGTCAATAGGACGGTCAGACGGATTGGGCAATATATTTTCATATGTTTTTATTGACTGGGGCTTGCTTCTTCAGCAGGTTTGGCTTCTTTGGGCTTTTTCTCAAATACTTGGATATTTGGCTCAAGCAAAACAAATCCTGTCGCGTTAGCTTCACCCATCTTGCCAGCGATCGCCGCTACCCACTGCGGATAATTAGCCTGTGCATCTTCCAACTTCTTAAATACCTTGGGCTTCACAGTAACGCTAAAAATTTGACCATCACAATCTAAATCAAATGACTTCCAACCGTTTTTATCAACTGATACATCAACAGGAAGTTCGTTAATTTTGATGCTTAATTCTAATTTTCCTTGTATTGCCATATTTGTTACCTAATAATGTGAAGGAGATGTATTCATAACACAATTGATTTCCTAACAGTACGATACCAGAGCTTAATCCGCGAATCTAACGAAAAGTCTTAAGCAGTTCTATTAAGTTATTCTTTACCCAAACATGACTAAAGGTATCCCCGAAAAGTGTAAAAAGTGTGCGATGCTCTCTGCATCTCAGGCTCAAGAACTTCATGGCAATAATGGCGATCGATGTTGGAATCCAACGGTTTGCTATAGTCGCCGTTCCTATGCCCGTCATCGAGATCGCCGCAATTTGATTCGCTCTCGTCAAAGTGGTGATTCCGATAAAAATTTAGTTGTAAATACTGATGAATTTTCATCGATTTTTTGGGCAGTGTTAGTGGTTTATCGACAGTCGGGGACTGATATGCCGATTCATGCAATTGCTGCTCAAGTTTGGAAAGGACAAGAAAAGTTCGCAGCGATTCCACCGATCCATTGTGCGGGGATGGTGGCGACCCAAGTGCATACTTACGTTCTGAAAGTATTGGTTTTGCTAGAGTCAAATTATGGGATTAAGAAATTTGCCAGTCAAGAACGCCTCGATCCTTGGCTTTGTCTTTTGCGTCCTTGCCCTTGTCATCCTAACTAATTTTCAGAGTGGTTATGAAAGTTAAACAGCTTGAGTTGGATTTGTGGGATGTCCTTTCAATCGCTAGACAGACTCCTGAAGATGCGAATTTGCCAAGGGTGTTTGAGCTTTTAGATCTTACTCTGGTCGATCTCGATACGCGATCGCAGTTGCGAATAGCTGGTGAGGCAGTTGGTCTGATTGCGGATTTGTTTTGCGATCGCTCTAATTTTTTATTTGAGGAGTTACATTCTCGTGCTGTAAAAGGTGAGCCGATCATGGCTGATGATGCTTTTGATCGTTATGTGCGTCAGTCTATGGTGGTCGATTTTGAGCAGTTTATTGAGCCTTTACAAAGTTTACCTAGGAAAATTCCTGAACAGGCAAAAAATGGTAATTCAATTGTTGGCGAAATTGATAAGGAAATTTTGATTCAGTCTTTAGAGCAAGAAAATATACTTAGTTTTGAGGAGGAGTTTGAACAAGCGATTAGTACTGCTCATGCTGAAGATATATCCTTACCGTTCGCTGATTTTCTTAATGCAAATGACATTCATTAATTTGCACTTTTTGGCATTACTATTGATAATTAATACTAATAAAGGTCATTATTGCTTTAATTTATTTGTAATGCATACAAGAAGGTGAAAATCAATAACTTCGTAAAAAAAGTTCATAAAGCCTGAGATCCTTATTGTCCCGTCAAATGTTTTGACCTATTTCAAAAATCAGCGAACCGTAAGTATATCGGCTTGGGTTGAAGCGATCACTCAATGCATTACAAATAATTCTTATCCTATTTGCTTGAAAGATTTGCAAAAGACTTTGAAATTGCCCATCGTAGAGATTTGGCTGGGGTTACTTTTAGGTGATTTCAAACTTGAGCAACGAGGAAATTTTTATGATTCAAACGAGATTTGGATTAGCTAAGGTGAAAACTGACCATGCACGGCAAGCCAAATACAGGCTGGCTCGATACTGGTATATTCAACACGATGTTTTGTATGGGCGGGAATGAGCAGATAGTCTCCTGCTTTTAGTTTTATTTTCATATTGTCTACATAGGAAAGTTCGGCTTCACCTTGCAATAAAATCACCCATTCATCAAGTTCTTGGTCATACCATTGTCCTGAAGTCGTAGTTTGTCCTGTGGAAACAATGTGCTCAATCTGGATATTTTTACCAGAAACAATTTGCTCAAATTTTTCTAGCTGAGATACTTCTTGAGGAACTTCGTATATGTTCGGCATATAATTTTCCTAGATTAGATTATGCGCCAGAAATTAAAGATTCAATTTCCTGCATTAATTTTTCTAGACGTTTTTGTTTTTTAGGATCACTCCAAACATTGGATTTTTTCAAAGCGCGTAATGCTGTATCTACTTGAATTTTCAATTTATTTTGATCATGCTTAGATGACTGTGATTGAGGTAATACAGCAATTAGTTCACGTATCTGTACTAGGGATAATCCTTGCTCGATCGCTTGATTAAGCAACTCTTGACGGGAGATCTCATCTTTGATTCTAGATATCGCTAGAGCCTTGGTATATTCGATTCTGCCCTGCCGCAAAACATCTAGAATTTCTGACGGCAGTTTTAATAATGGCAAGCGAGATGTAATAAAAGATTCCCATTTAAAGCCTAGTGAGCTAAACACAGAGACAATTGCCTCATCATATTCAG
Organism: Pseudanabaena sp. ELA645; assembly: GCA_037129985.1. Taxonomy (GTDB): domain Bacteria; phylum Cyanobacteriota; class Cyanobacteriia; order Pseudanabaenales; family Pseudanabaenaceae; genus Pseudanabaena. Next base: position 9,970 of record JBAXTW010000106.1, read on the forward strand.
GACTGGTCAAAACGTTTTGACCAATTTCACCACGAGTAATATGACGCATTCGATATAGCTGTGCGGTGACTTCATCGATTGACAGATTTAACTTTAAAACTAACAGTTGTAAAATCGCCTCAGTCTCTTCAACGGGGTTGATATCTTCACGTTGAAGATTCTCAACTAAAGCAATTTGTAATGCTTCCTCTGGAGTCATTTGACGTACAACTGCGGGAATTGCATCTAGACCAACTTCTTTAGCAGCTCGATATCGACGTTCACCAGCCACTAATTCATAAGTATCATTATCAAGTGAGCGTAGGAGTATCGGTTCAAGAATGCCATGTTGTCGGACAGACTCAACCAGTGCGAACATTTTTTCAGGATCGAAATAGCGGCGAGGCTGTTGGTTAGGTAATACGATCTTGGAGAGGGATATCGTATTGGGAGTGAGAGAATTTGGCGCTGAGTCATTCTCATTAAATAGAACAACATTCCTTAGTTTGAGTCGTTCTGGATTAGGTTGAGGCTTCATAGTTTTTCTAGGGCAGTAGTAATCTCATCAAAAATCTCGATAATTGCCGAATTTTTCTTTGGTGATGTTGCTAATGGCTTGCCATATTCTGAGGCTTCAGCTAGGGCAGTAGCACGAGGAATTGGCGAAAACACTTGGGCGATCGGGGATAATTGTTCAACAATCGTTTCCAGAGTACGCTGATCAAGGGCATTTGCTGAGGAGAACATAGTAGGGATAAAACCCGCAATTTTCAAGTCTTTGTTAAGCCGCCGTTGCACTTTTTTGACCGTACTTAGTAAAAAGTCTGTTCCCATCAATGCTTTGAATTGGGTTTGAATCGGAACAATAATTTCTGTGGCAGCAACTAAACTAATTTGGCTTAAGATGCCAAGACTGGGAGGACAATCAATCAATACAAAGTCGTAATTATCTATCACTTGGGAAAGGGCTAACTTTAGCCTTAATTCGCGCTGATCGGCTAGGACTAACTCTTGCTCCGCATTAGCCAAGATAATACTTGATGGGGATAAATCCATATTATGTAAGTCATGCAAAATAGCGATCGGTTCGTCAGTTTCAGATACAAGAGCATCATAAATTGTCTTGTCTAATTGGGTTACATCTAGCCCCATAAATGTTGTCAAGGATGCTTGTGGGTCCATATCGAGGAGCAAGACACGATGCCCTTTTGTGGAGAGTTGGTATCCAATATTTTGAGTGACAGTTGTTTTACCAACACCACCTGATTGATTAAAAAATGCAATTACATGAGTCATGGACAACAGTTTATGACGTTTCTTATGAGAAGCATAACGGGTTATGGTAATTTTAGCGAGAAGTACTTTAAATCTGGTCAAAACGTTTTGACCAGATTTAAAATTATTGCTGTATAAGGATTATACAGCAATAATTTTATTGTATGATCGCCCACAAGATGAACCTATTCGAGAACCATCGCCAGCAAATCACCGCATCAGAAGCCCCACTTGCTGATCGCTTACGTCCGCGCAACCTCGATGAATTCATCGGACAAGAACATATCCTCGGACAAGGAAGACTGCTCCGTCGCGCCATTCAAGCTGATCGCCTATCATCCTTAATCTTTTACGGTCCGCCTGGCACAGGCAAAACCACCCTAGCAAGGATTATCGCTAACACCACCAACGCCCACTTCATCGCCATCAATGCCGTTCTCGCAGGTGTAAAAGAAATCAGAGAAGCGATCGAAACCGCTCAAACCCAACGCGGCTATCACAATCAACGCACGATCCTCTTTGTCGATGAAGTGCATCGCTTCAACAAATCCCAACAGGATGCATTACTACCTTGGGTAGAGAATGGCACGATCATTCTCATCGGCGCAACTACTGAGAATCCCTTCTTTGAAGTGAATAAGGCATTAGTCAGCCGATCGCGATTATTCCAATTAAAGCCATTAACCGAAGAGGATTTGCGGCGAGTATTAGAGCAAGCAATTAGCGATCGCCAAAGAGGTTACGGCAACCTCAAAGTAAATGTTACCGAAGAAGCGATCGCTCATTTAGCCAATGTCGCCAATGGTGATGCAAGATCATTGCTGAATGCATTGGAACTAGCAGTAGAAACAACAGAACCCGATGAGAATGACGAGATCGCCATTACTTTATCCGTAGCCGAAGAATCGATTCAACAAAGAGCCGTTCTCTACGACAAAGAAGGCGATGCCCACTTCGACACAATTAGCGCCTTCATCAAAAGCGTGCGTGGTTCCGATCCCGATGCTGCCCTCTATTGGCTAGCCAAAATGGTCTATGCAGGTGAAGATTCCCGTTTTATTTTGCGACGATTACTGATTTTAGCGAGTGAAGATATTGGACTTGCCGACCCGCAAGCAGTAGTGGTGGTGAATGCATGTGCTGAAGCCTTTGACCGCATTGGTTTACCTGAAGGTCGATATCACTTAGCCCAAGCCACGCTCTATCTTGCCAATGCTCCCAAATCAAATAGTCTCATGGGCTTCTTCGATGCGATCGCCGCCGTAGAACAGGAACGTCAATCCGATGTTCCAAATCCCCTCAAAGATAGCAGTCGCGATAAAAAAGGATTCGGTCATGGGGCTGGCTATCTCTATCCCCACGCCTATCGCGACCATTGGATCGAACAGCATTTACCCAGCAGTTTGCAAGGACAGGTATTCTATCAACCATCAGATCAAGGCGCAGAAGCCACGATTAAGTTACAAGTAGAACGCCGCCGCGAGGCACAATTAGCCGCAATGGTAAGTGGTGTCGTCATCGAATTGCCAGAAATTCTTACCTTTAGCCCCACTGATACGAAAAGCGATCGCTGGTTACAACGCACCATTGGACAGGCAGGTGAAAGATTAGCAAAAATACGAGATCGCCTATTCTCCAAATTATCGCTGCAACGTCATGATGTAGTTCTCAACCTAAATGCCGCCACAGGATTATTAACATGGGAAGCATTACGCTCGGTTCCAGAAGGCGAAGTCTATGCAATGACTTATCAAGCATCAGAACCGATCGCTTTGCAAGAACAAGCAGCAAGTTTACCCGAACTTTTGCGCCCAACTGTTATATACCGCTCTTTAATTGAACTTCCTGAAGCGATCGCCTCTACGAGTTTTGAAGCAATTATTGGCTATAACGCACTGATGCGTGAACCAGACAAATTAACTTGCATTCAACAATTAGCAAAACTCTTGCAACCTCATGGCAGAATCGCTCTTTATGAGTCGATTCCCAAACACACACACAGAATTTATCAATTGATCGATTTACCAAATGAATTTGGCGATCGCTGGATACAAGCAGAAGAAGCTATCTATGCCAATCCTAACGACTCGATGACAAATTGGGATATTGATGATTTGCGATCAGATTTTGAGAAAATTGGTTTAACTGTTGACATAGAAATAGAACGCATCACTACGCCTATGCAAATTTCTACGGCTTTATTAAACCGTTGGTTTAGCAAGTCTCAGGCAAAGCCATCCTATGCCAGCCATCTAGCCAAGTTTCTCACCGATGATGAAATCGCGATCGCTCAACAATTGCTGACCAATAAGCTATTGAATAAAACAGTAGATTGGGCAAGTTCAGCAGCGATAATTATTCATTAGCCACTAATATAAAACAGCCAAAGTCGAGAATAACTAGGGACTGGAGTTTGTCTGCCGATCACGTTCTAGCTTTTCTAGTTCGGCTTGCAAGCTAGCAATTTCCGATGCAGATTTACTCCTACGCAAAATAGGCGTTTCTAGTAAAGCTTTGAGATAGCCAATCCTGCTTCCAATCGCCGACATAGGCTCAGATTTTGGTGGTTCATAGGGTCGTAAACAGTCGGCATTAGCAGTTTTCGGAGATGGATTTTGAGAGATCGCTCCTTTAGAAATTTCAGCTTTTGGCTGACTTAGCCTGCCATGAGTCTTGATCCACATCGGATCACTAGTTTTTTGCGGCGACTTGGGCAAGTCCATTGAGACCTGAAAATCAACGTCGGCAAATTTTGGCAATTCTTGCCCTCGCAGGGGCGTTTCAGAGGCTGGGAACGCTTTATATAGGGCTTTTTCTGTAACAGTCCTTTCTGTCTGGGTTTCAGCTTGTTCGTTCGGCGGGGCGATCGCTATGGGGGATGGGGTGGAATTGTTGGTATTTGGACTGTTACTCGTTTCGGTGAATTCTGGATGCCATAGCTGTTTGTTTTCGTATAGGGTTTCTACTGATACTTTGGCTGCTTTGGCGATCGCTTGCGCCATGCCTCGGATTGTTTCTGGCATTTCTCCTGTTTTATTTAGCTCGTTTACACTCGTGCGGATGCGTTCTAGCCTTTCTGCTTGTTTCTGGGCTTTTTGGGTTTCTGTGTTTTCACTTTCGTTTTCTGTTTGTTCTCCTTTTTTACTGCCAAAGGGGAAATGATTCTTGATACACCATTTGGCGATGTCTTTGGCTTTTTGTTCGAGTCTTTTAATATCGCCGCAAAATTTCAGGAATCCTGCGGCGGCTTTTGCTGTTTTGGTGATGTATTCGGCGATCGCTTCGTCTTCTTCACAGCCTAAAAAGACGCGGGCGTATTTGCCCATTAGATATAACAGTTGGTTGGATTGTCCTTGTCCTGTCCATCCTTGTTGGATTTGTTTTTCGAGGTCTTCTCGCCATTGGATCGTTTTGCGGTTGTCTTTGGGTGGTTGATAGTTGGCTTTGGCTTCGGCGATCGCCTGTTTTAGTAGGTCGATGTCTTGATGCTCTTGTACGGTCAACCATGTTTCGACAAACTGATTTAAATCCCGTCCAACGATCTGGAGATCGTTGTTGAGTTGGTAACTACCTGTTTGCAGTGGTAGTCGATGTCCGTTGTATTCTGAGTCGTATTTTTTTGTGTTCGGAAAGCTCTCGATTACTCCTGCGGCGATTTCGCAGTTGTTTTTTTGCAGGCAGCTTTTGATCGCGCAGGCGATGCCGAAGCTTGGTACTTCTTGCCAGAGGGGATAGTAGATATGCAGTCCTTCGCTATGCGAACTCTGCACGATTAGGGGTCTGACTAGTCCTATGTCTTCTAGGGCTTGCAGTACGGTTTTAAATTTTTCGTGGTTGTTGCTGGGGTGGTAGGGGCTGCCTTTGTCTATGTCGATCAGGGCGTATTCGGTTTGGTTGTCAAATCTTACGCCGATCAGCGTTTCGTTATCTGCCCAATAGTCGTACAGTCGCCTTCCTGTAATCGGATAGCGCGTTTCGGTTTTCCATTCGGGTTTGCTCGTCCGATCTATATTTTTGGCATAGATAAATTTCCACGAATATGGGAAAAAGCTCGCAAAGGTTTGCGCTGCTAGTTCTGTTGTGGTTAATGTGTTTGCTTCTAAGCCTTTGGTCGTAAATTCGGGATCGATAGTGTTACAAACACGATTTTTGTGTGAGGTCATGCTCGTTGACCTCTTTTTTGCTTGTCACGGGCGATCGCTTTCTCGATCTGCTGTGGCAAGTCTCGCAATTTTAATGTCATCTAGATTGTCCTGATTGTAAGGGTTGTAGGGGCTTCAATCAGGAAACGGATAGACTTTTTAGACTTGTTCGATAATTATTTTTGACAAATTTAAAAATTTGCAGCAAAAAGTGTTGCTAAACTCGTATCTTGCGTTTAAGATATAAGAAAGCATCGAACAAATCTTGCCCTTGTAAAGCAGCTCTGCCCGTTTCCAAAAAATTTAATTTGTACCTTCGGGTTTTCAAAAAGCTAGTGGTTGGCGTCACTGGCTTTTTGGTTTGAAGGGGTAAAAAACTTAAGTAATCTCCTGTAGATAAAAAAGTGCAATTTAAGCATACAGCGATCGCTCTAGATCTGCTCTATAAAAGATCAAAATTTTATAATCTGAGCTTGAATTGTGTTGATAAGCCTTGAAACTGTCATCTATGAGACTATTTGGGCAATAGGAAGCAATCGTAGTAATTGCCATTAATAGAGATTTTCCGCAGTAGTGTTTTCACTACCGTCAGAGGCTGAGGTAGCAAGGGGATAATGATGACGTAGACCTGACTAAAGGAGAAGAGTTTATGTACTTTCACTCGTCTTACCTGATTCT